>CAZRUC010000006.1:0-20085 GCA_964603175.1 uncultured Anaerolineaceae bacterium | reverse complement strand
GATGTCGGCATCTTCGTTGCCCGGCGAGCTCATCCACATGAAGTCGAACGTCTTGTCGTTTCGAACTGTGAAGCAGTCCACAACGTAGAGAGCCTTGCCGCTCTTCGTGACGTGCCACTCGGCGCCCCAACCGGCGACGCCACCGATGCTGACTTCGCCCTGGTTGTCGGGCTCGACGTCCATGCTGGCGAGGTCGATCGGCTTGTACCCGTCGAGGGTCATGCCTCCGGCGGCCTGGGTCATCCAGAGCACCAGATTGCCGTTATCGGAGGTGGCGACGGCCGAGTAACCCGATGTCGTCGTGGGCGCCCAGGCCGGCGGATAGGCGAAACGGATACCGGCCGTGCTGTCGGTGTAGGTCTTCCAACCGTCTGGGGCGGGCGCCGGAGTCTCTATCGTGCTGTCGGTCGGAGCCTCCGTTTGAGACTCGCTCGGAACCGCGGTGACCTTGGCCGTGGCCCAGGGCGTGTCGGTAGGCTTGGCGGTGACCGTGGCCGAGGCCGTCGGTGAGGCGGGGGCGGATAGGCAGGCCTTCGCGGAGGCGCTCGCGGCTCCGTTGGCCGCGCACGAGCTAGAGGCGGCCGGAGAGGCGCCGGACGACGAGCACGCGGCGGCAACGGCGAAGATGGCGATGGCGGATCCGATTCGGTATAAGGCCCTTTGGATGCCCATGCTTGCTCTCCCAATCCCCCGGCTGGTGACGGTCTAGTCCGGCGGCCCACTCGACGGGTGCGGCCTGGCCTCTATATACCGGGACCAACGGCGCATGGAAAGTAACCAGATTGGCTACGGGAGGTTGTAGTAAGCGTGCACCCAGTGAATGCCGATCTCGCGCTGAGCCTCCGCCAGCGTCATCGTGCCGGCGCATACCTTCTTCTTGAGCGCGGTTTCGAATACGTCCTTGGTGCGAGCTCCCGATGCCTGGCCGCTCTGGAGGCCGATCGTGTACGGCTCGGGCCACAGGTTGCGCGGATCCGTCGGCGCACCCCCGAGCTGCAGCGAGATCAAGTGGTCTTCCTCGTATAGGCTCGCGGATGTGGCCGTGTAGCCGTACTGGACGATCTGCTGAGCCTTGAGCTTGTTCGTATACGAGCTCGGCGGCCGGATCGTGGCGGTCCAGCCGGACACGCAGATCGTGGAGTCGATGTTCGCCTGAGTGACGCTGGGATTGATCGCGCCCGGGGTAAGCGCCGGGTCGGGCTCGCCTGGGAGCCGGGACAGCGCGCTCGACGAAGGCGTGGGTGCGGGCGCACCGCTCGGACCGGCGGCGAACGACGCGCCCGGGGCGTCCGTGGCGCTGGATTCGTCTTCGGCGTCGGTTGGGTCGGGCGACGGAGCCGTGCTGGCGGTGGGCAGAGCCGTCAGCGTCGACGTGGCCGACGCCGTGGCCGTGGCAGTGGCCGTGGCTGTGGGTGTGGCCGCCGGGGAGGCGCTCGGCGAGGGGCTCCGGCTGGTCGTAGCGACGTCGCACCCGGAAGCAATCGCGGCGGCAAGAAGAAGGCAGCCGATCAACCTCGAGCCGGCGTCGATGCGCATGCGAAACCTCCACCCAAAGCCTACGACGCCGCTCGGGTTGCGTTTAGTCGATTGTGGACGAGCCTGCGACGGCCATTCGGATACGATCGGCCCATGAGCCACGACCGCGCCGCCCAATGACGCCGTTCGAGGCGAGCGCGATCCTTTGCGCAGGTTTGGCCGCGGGCACGATCAACACGATCGTGGGGTCGGGTTCGCTGATCACGTTCCCGCTGCTGCTCGCCTTCGGCTACGCGCCGCTCGACGCCAACGTCTCGAACACCGTTGGACTCGTGCCCGGATCGATCAGCGGGGCCATCGGCTACCGCCGCGAACTCGCCGGTCAGCAGTCGCGCGCGGTCCGTCTGGGAATCGTCTCGGGCGCCGGCGGGTTGACCGGGGCCATTCTGCTCAGAGCTTTCCCCGGCGCCTTCGCCGCCATCGTTCCGGCGCTGATCTTCGTCGCCCTGGTGCTCGTGGCGGCCGGTCCGAGGCTGTCGAAGGCACTCGCTCAGCACCGCCACGCCGAGGCCCACAAGTCATGGCCCTTGGCGCTCACGCTGTTCGGCACCGCGATCTACGGCGGCTATTTCGGGGCGGGCCAGGGAATCATCATGATCGCGCTCCTCACGATCTTCCTGCCCGATGATCTCCAGCGCCTCAACGGCCTGAAGAACGTTCTCGCGGTGTTGATCAACGGCGTGGCCGCGATCGTTTTCGTGCTGGTCACGCCTGTCCATTGGGACGTCGCCGTACTGATCGCCATCGGGTCGATCGTCGGCGGTCAGGTCGGAGCGCGTGTGGGTCGACGGCTGCCCGCACCCCTGCTGCGGCTGGCGATCATCTGCGTCGGATTGCTGGCCGAGATCCGGCTGCTGGCGGGCTAGACGACGGTCTGATCCTGATCGCCGGGCGTCCACATCGGCGTCTGATCGGCATCGTCACTTGGAATGGCTTCTGCTCCCGACGCCGCCTCGGGACCGGCCCACGGTTCAGGACCCGGAGCCACTCCGGGGTGCGGGCTCAGCAGCGGTATCTGTGCCCAGAAGCGGGCCCCGCCCTCGGGCCGGTTCTCGGCCCCGATCGTGCCGCCATGCTGCTGAACGATCCAGCGGGCGATGGATAGGCCGAGCCCCGTACCCCCGACCGGCGCGTTGTCGGCTCGCCAGAAACGCTCGAATAGGCGCGGCAGGTCCTCCGGCTTGATCCCGTGGCCCTCGTCCTCAACCCACAGGAACGCCGCGCCATTTGCGGGCCTGACACGGACCGCAACCGTGGTGCCCGATGGGCTGTGCCTGATGGCGTTGTCGACGAGGATGGTCACGAGCTGGCGAAGGCGGAGCGGATCGCCCAGGACGGGCGCCGGCAGCGGGTCCGCAACCACACTCACTCCCCGTTCCTGGCCCAGCGACGCCAGAGTCGAGGTCGCTTCGACGGTCACGTCCGCCAGATCTTGCGGCGTGCGATCAAGCTGCACCACTCCCGAGTCCGTCCGGGCGAGCAGCAGCATGTCTTCGACCAGCGCGGTCAGGTGCCGGACTTCGGCGTCCATGTCGTCGAGGGCGTCGCCCACATCGGCGACCCGACTCCGGCTGTTGCGCCTCAGGTCCTCGACGCTGGCCCTGATCACGGTGAGCGGCGTGCGCAACTCGTGGCTGGCGTTCGCCGTGAACTCGCGCTGCCGCTGCAAAGCCGCCTGACGACGGTCGATCGACTGGCGAATCGGCACGAGGGCCCGGCCGGCGTACAAATAGCCGGCCAGCAACGAAGCGAGCAGGGCCAGCAATCCGCCGCCGAGCAGGACGTTTCGCAACGTATTGAACAGATTGACTTCACCTGTGCGGCCTTGAGCCCACTGAACCTTGTAGCCCGGGTACCTGCCCTGGTCGGGATAACCGCTGAGCACCCTGTAGGGCGTGCCGTCGGGCAGAGTGATGTCGCGAACGTCGATGGTGTTTGCCGGTGTCACGGCGCCCAGACTGGCCAGGTTTGGCAACCCGTTGGGAATTGCCCGGATGCCGGGCGGCAAGACGACGGTGCCCTGAGGGCTCACCAGGATAGGTATCAGCCCGGCCGTCGGCCCGGCCACCGTGAACCCGTACGGATCGTCCCGATCGGATCGGACGGTGGAGGCTATCAACTGATCCCGCGAACCCGATTCCACCGCTGTCGAGACGATGAGATAGGCCGCCGTCCCGAGAATGAGAAGGAGCAGCAGCGTCACTGCCCCGCTGACCGCCATCAGTCGGAAGCGCGTCCGACGGAGAAGGCGCGCGTCGTCGTCCGGGGCAATCCCGGCGAGCAGAGCGGCGTCCTCGTCCTTCGGTCCGCGTTTCCGCAACGACGGCCGCGGGATTCTCATCGGTCAGCCTTCTCGGAGCCGATAGCCGACGCCGCGAACCGTCTCGATGAAGGCGGCGGCGTCCGGACCGATCTTGTCGCGGAGCAGGTGGATGTAGGCCTCGACCGTGTTGGGTGTCAGGGCCACGCCGTACGGCCAGGCATAGTCGAGCAGCTGATCTCGGGACAGGACCTGGCCGGGACGCCGGAGCAGGCACTCGAGGATCGAGAACTCGCGCTGGCTCAGGTCCACGGGTTTGCCGAACACGGTCACGCGTCGCGTACCTTCGTCCAGCTCGAACGGCCCTGCGCGCAACGCCATCGACTTGCGGCTGGGTGGCCGCCGCCCGAGGGCTCGGAGCCTCGCCAGAAGCTCCTCGTAGGCGAAAGGCTTGACGAGATAGTCGTCCGCACCGGCGTCCAGGCCCTCGACCCGATCGCTGACGGCATCACGCGCGGTGAGCATCAAGATCGGGACCTGAGAGCCCTGGCGGCGGAGCATTCGGGCTACCTCGAAGCCGGAACGATCCGGCAGGCCGACGTCGAGGATGACCGTGTCGAGTTCGGCAGTCGAAGTCGCGATTTCGAGGCCTTCCTCAGCCGTCAGGGCCGTCTCTACGACGTGGCGGTCCTGGGTCAGCAGCCTCTTGAGAAGCCGGCTCAAACGAGCGTCGTCCTCGACGACCAGAAGATGCACTGCGTCTCCTAAGGCGTGACGACGAGGATGTCCGAGGCCGTCAGTGTCCGACCGCCGGACGCGGATGGACCCGGTGTCGCACCGGCCGCTGTGGCGGTGTCGATCTGGACTTCCACCTTGGTCCCCACCTTCACGTCGCTCGAGCTGCCCGCCGTCTCGTTGTGGTAGGTCGTGCTACCCGACAGGTCGATGGTAACCGTCGTGCCTGTCGAAAGCAGAAGAGTCAGCGTCGAGCCGTCGATCGATTGAACCGTGCCCGTGACGCCGCCGGAGAGCGCGCCCGCGCCGCCACGGCCCAAGCCGCCGCCGAAGGCACCGGCGTTGAACGTCTCACCCGGGGCGAGCGATGGCCGGACGAATGCACCGTTGCCGCCGTTGCCGAAGGCCCCGCCGCCCAAGCGGCCGCTTGCCGCTGCGGCGGCAGCCGGCGGTGCGGTCAGCCGACCCCCGGCAAACGCGACTCCGGCGATGGCGACCATGCCTGCGATGAGCAGCAGGATCATGGTGCTGCTGTCTCTCTTGGCCGGCGGCTTGGCCTTCAACCCCGGCGCGGGCTTGCCGGTCCTGACCGGCGGCGGGGATTCCGGAGCCGGCTCGGCCGTGTCCTGCTTGGCCCACTCGGGCCGGGTCTTTTCGTTCATCCGAGATCCCCTTTCGTCCGTTCCCACGCTTTATTCATACCGAAGAGCTACGACTGGATCGAGCCGCGCCGCCTGGCTCGCAGGCCAGACGCCGAAGACGATCCCTACCACGAGGCTGAAGCCGACGGCTACCAGGACCGTCGCCGGGTTGAAGATGAAGCCCCAACCCGCATACAGGCCGATTCCGAATGAGGCGAGCACGCCGAATGCGATCCCGATCAGGCCCCCCGCCAGCGATAGCGCGAGCGCCTCGACGAGGAACTGGGAGAGGATGTCGCGACCGCGGGCGCCGATGGCCTTGCGGATGCCGATCTCGCGCGTCCGCTCACGGACCGAGACCAGCATGATGTTCATGATTCCAATGCCGCCGACGAGAAGTGAGATGGATGCGATGCCGGCGAGAAGCAGCGTCAGCACGTCGCTCACCGAGCTCACCGTACCGAGCAGCTGAGCCTGCGTCGTGATCGTGAAGTCGTCAGCGCCGGTGGTGATCCCATGCCGCTGTTCGAGGAGAGCGGTGATTTCGCCGGAGACGGTGTCTATCTGGTCCGCGCTCGCGGCGCTGACGCCCATCGAACGGATCGAGTTCGTACCGACGAACAACTCGCGGGCCGTCGAAACGGGGATGAGCACTTCGTCGTCGGGGCTGTTGAAGCCGCTGCCGCCCTTGGGCTGCATGATGCCGACGAGGTCGAACGGCAGCCCGCCGATGGAGATGGTCGAGCCGATGGAACTGCCGTCGAGGCCGAGATTGTCGGCCGTGGTCGAGCCGATGACGGCCACTCGGAGGGCGCTGTCGATCGAGGCCTGGTTCAGGAACGTGCCGACCCACATCGTGTAGGCCCGCACCGTCGGATAGCCGGGCGTAGTGCCGATGACCGTGGCGGTCTCGTTGAGAGTGCCGGCGATCACGAGCTTGCTCGTCGAGAGCTCCGGCTCGACGGCCTGTACGCCGCTGAGCTGCGATATGGCGCTCGCGTCGTCGAGAGTCAGCGTCGTCGCCGAGCCGAGAGAGGTGCGGGTTATGCCGTTGGACGTGGAGCCCGCATTCACGGTCAGGAGATTCGTCCCGAGGGATTGGAGCCGATCACTGATGCCCTTGGTCGCACCCTGGGCGACGCTCACGAGGGCGACGACGGAGGCGACACCGATCACGACGCCCAGCATGGTGAGCGCCGCGCGCAGCTTGCCGGTTCCGAGCCGGGAGAAAGCGAGTCGGAGCAGGTCGGAGAACCTCATGCCGGCACCGCCTCGTCGAGCAGGCGGCCATCGCGGAGATGTACGCCGCGGTCTGCGGCGGCCGCCACGTCCAGATCGTGGGTGATGAGCACGATCGTGCGACCCAGGGAGTGGAGATCCCGGAAGAGCTCCAGCACTTCCGCGCCCGAGTGGCTGTCGAGGTTGCCCGTCGGCTCGTCGGCAAGAAGCAATGCGGGTTCGGTAACGAGCGCGCGGGCGATCCCCACGCGCTGCTGCTGCCCGCCGGAAAGCTCCGACGGTATGTGACCCATCCGATCGCCCAGGCCGAGGCGTTCGAGTGCCGCCTTCGCGCGGGCCAACCGCTCCTTTCGCGGCACGCCCTGGTACATCAGCGGGGCGGCGACGTTCTCCAGGGCGCTGGTCCGTGGCAGCAGGTTGTAGCTCTGGAACACGAATCCGATGGAGCGGCTGCGCACGAACGCCAGGCCGTCGTCGTTCAGTTCGTCGACAGGCTGACCGTCCAGGACGTAGCGTCCTTCGGTGGGCCGGTCCAGGCAGCCGAGGATATTCATCATCGTGGACTTGCCCGAGCCCGATGGGCCGATGATAGCGAGGAACTCACCCCTGGCCACGTCGAGGTTCACGTCCATCAGGGCAGGCACCTGGACCTTGCCCGTGTCGTAGATCCGGCTGACTTCCTCGAGCCGGATGATCGAGTCGGAGGCGGCAAGCGCGCTCACCGGCCGAAACCTCCGGCGCCACCGGTCAAGCCACCGCCGGTCAAGCCGCCGAGACCTGTGCCGCCGCCTGTGGTGGTCGTGCCGGTTCGGGCGGCCGTCGTCCCGACGACGACTTCCTGCCCCTCAGTCAACCCGCTCGTGATCTGAGCGTAAGAGGTGGTTACCAGCCCCACTTCCACCGCCTGAGTGGTCACACCGCCGCTGCCCTTGACCTGAACGCCGTACCCGGCCGCGGCCGAGCCGACGAGCGCCGTTGCCGGAACGCGCAGAGTGCTCGCGACGGACGAAGTCGTCACCGTGACGACCGCGCTCATACCCGACAGCACCGTCGCCGGCGGGTCCGACAGCGTCACCGTCACGGTGTAGGTCACCACGCCGCTGGAGCTGCCCGCCGAAGAGGCCACCGGGACGATTTGCGCCAGCGTGCCGGTGACTGTCTTGTTGGCGGCAGTGACGGCGACGGCGGCCGTCTGCCCGACCTTGAGGTTCGCGATCGCCGATTCGGAGAAGCTCGCGTTGGCGACCATCGGGACGACCGACTCCTCGATCGCGTAGCCGGACGACGGTGCGTTGACTCCCGGAAGGATGTTTACGGCGACGATCAGCCCATCACTGGGCGCCACGATCGTCGCGGCTGCTACCGCGGCCTGGGCGGTCGCGACGGCGGCTTGGGCGGAAGCGACCTGGGCCTGATCGGCGAGGATCGTGGCGTTCGCGGCCGGCGCGACCTTGAGGTCGTACTGGTGCTGAGCGGAGGCGAGCTGCAACTGGGCGCTGGTGACCTGCTGGGCGGCCTGCTGGTTCGACTGGTCGACCTTCAACTGCGTCGAGGCAAGGCTTGCCTGGGCCTGGGTCAGCGCCGTTTGGTCCTGATCGAGCGCCGGCTGGGGCACTCCGGCGCTGGTGTCGGCGCTCAGCTTGGCCTGGGCGGCCGTCACTGCGGCCTGCGACTGGGTCAGCGTCAGGCTGTTCTGCTGGCTGGTGAGCTTCTGACTGGCGACCGCCTGGTTAAGGCTGTTCTGGGCCTGGTTGACCTGGTCGCGGGCCTGGGCGATTACCGTCGCGTTGGGACCGCCCTGGTCCGTCGTCAGCTTGGCCTGTGCGGAGGCCAGTGAGGCCTGGGCGGAGGTGAGTTGGAGTTGGGCGGCAGAGTCGTCGGCGGTGGCCAGCACGTCGCCCTTCTTGACGGTCTGACCCACCGTGGCGATTGCCGTCTTGACGGGCCAGGTCAGGGCCGTGCCGGCCGAGCTGCTCGACGAGTTGCTAGACGAGTTGCTAGACGAGTTGTTGGATGCGCTCGTGGAGCCGCCGGCGCCGGACGTGGTGCTTGTCGAGCTGACGACGTCGGGCGTCGTGCCGAACTTGAGCCCGTAGACGGTGCTGGCGGCGATCGTTCCAGTCGCCACCGACTGAGCGCTGACGGCGCCGACGGTCACCTGGGCGTATATGTAGTTCGACCCGGAGTTACTCGCCCAGATCGGCCCGACCATGGCGAATGTGCCGGCCGCTAGGCCGACTACGATCAGACCCAGTGCCGCGAGTTTGAGCTTCATCGGGCCATGCCTTTCGAAATCCCCTTACCGGACGCGACGACGCCCCGGTGATGTATGGCGGCATCGGCTGAAGCTTCCCTGAAGAAACGGAACAGAGGCCCCGAAGGGCCCCTGTCATGGCTGGGAAGGTGTCCAGGTCACGCTCCGGTCGCTGCGGCCACCATTTGCTTGGCCTGATTGATCGGGATTGCGAAGCCAATTCCTTGGGCGCTGCTCGAGCTGGCGGTCACGACGCCGATCACCGCGCCGCTGGCGTCCAGCAGCGGGCCGCCGCTGTTGCCGGGGTTGATCGCGGCGTCGGTCTGGATCAGACCCGTCAGGTCTTCCGTTGCCCGAGAGCCGGCCTCACCGACGGTGATCGAACGATCGAGACCGGAGACGATCCCGGAGGTTACCGTGTCGGTGAACGTGCCGAGCGGGCTGCCGATTGCGATGGCGAGCTCGCCGACCTGAAGCGTGCCCGAGTCGGCCAGCTTCACTGCGGAGAGACCCGTCGCCTGGATCTTGATAAGTGCCAGGTCGTGCGTGGGATCGGCCTTTACCACAGTCGCCGGGAACTGGCGGCCGTCGGCCAGGGTTACGGTCAGCGTGGCCGCGCCGGTGATGACGTGGTTGTTGGTGAGGATCAATCCGGTCGCGGCGACGACGAAGCCCGACCCGGTGCCGCCGGAGGTCCCGAAGGCGCTCGGGGAGTCGACCGCCTCGACCGTGACGACGGAAGGCTTGACGAGGTTGACCGCGTCCACTATCGCCTGCGTCTGCGTCAGGCTGACGAGCTGCCCGGTCGTCGATTGACTCGAGGCCTGGGGAGCGGCGGTAGCCGCCGGCTTCGCAGACAGCGAGGCCACGGCGTAGGTGCCTGCGGCCGATAGCGACGCCGAGAACAGCGCCGTCAACAGCACGACGGAGAAGAGCCGCTTGGCGTTTCCGCTGGATCGCGACCCGGTCGCGGGCGGTTGCTGCCAGGTTTGGGGCGGTTCCTGCCAGGGCTGGGGCTGCTGCCACGGCTGGGGCTGCTGCCATTCCGAACGCGGCTGCTGCCAGGGCGGCGAGGCCGGTTGCTGCCAGCCCGACTCAGTCGGGGGCGCCGGCGGGTAGCTCACAGGGTCGACGGGCGGCTGGACGCCGAAGGCGCCCTGTTCGTCGGCGGGATCGGGGGCCCAGCGAACGCCCTGGTCCGTTGCATCGATGTTGGTCTGGTTCTGTTCTGTCTTGTCGTCCATGGGGCACGCTCGTTGGATCCGTTCGGGAGTCGACCCTGCGTAGTTGATGCCTGGTCGCCCGATGACGGCAACATTTGTCCGTTCGGCTGAACTGGTTCTGAAAGCTTCACATCTCCGGATGGGGCTTGCGC
Organism: uncultured Anaerolineaceae bacterium; assembly: GCA_964603175.1. GTDB lineage: Bacteria > Chloroflexota > Limnocylindria > Limnocylindrales > CSP1-4 > Fen-1039. The sequence continues at coordinate 10,045 of CAZRUC010000006.1, read as the reverse complement.
CAGCCGCACCCAGGGAACGGGGCTCGTTGCCGCTAAACGTTTAGTACGATCGGACCCGGGGTCCGCGCCCGCTAAACCTGCCTCCTTGCTAGCATCCCCCGCATCGGCTCAAACCAGGACAAGGGAGTTCAGGCCAATGGCCACAGTCACTTTCGAGAACGTTAGCAAGCGGTACGACGATGTCGTCGCCGTAGACGACCTGAACCTCGACATCAGAGACGCCGAGTTCATGGTCCTGGTCGGGCCTTCCGGCTGCGGCAAGACCACCAGCCTGCGAATGATCGCCGGCCTCGAGGAAATCACCGCCGGCGTGTTGCGGATCGGCGATCGCGTTATCAACGACGTCCCGCCGAAGGATCGCGACATCGCGATGGTCTTCCAGAGCTACGCGCTCTATCCGCACATGAGCATTCGCGACAACCTCGCGTTCGGGCTCAAGCTCCGCCACTTCCCGCGAGCCCAGATCGACGCCCGCGTCAAGGAAGCCGCCGCGATCCTCGACCTGACCCGCTACCTCGATCGCAAGCCGCGCGAGCTCTCCGGCGGCCAGCGCCAGCGCGTCGCCCTCGGCCGAGCAATCGTGCGCGAGCCCGCGGTCTTCCTCATGGACGAGCCGCTCTCGAACCTCGACGCCAAACTTCGCGTCGAGACCCGGGCGAACATCCTCCGCCTGCACCAGCGCCTCAACACCACGTTCGTATACGTGACCCACGACCAGATCGAGGCCATGACGATGGGCACTCGCATCGCGGTCATGAACGAGGGTCGCCTTCAGCAGGTCGGCTCCCCGCAGGAGCTGTACGACCGGCCGATCAACCGCTTCGTCGCTGGCTTCATCGGCAGCCCGGCGATGAACTTCTCCTCCGTGGAAGTTGGCGGAACCGGCGACGGCGTCCAGCTGACCGGTCCGAACATCGTCATCCCGCTCCCGCCGCAATTCCGCGAGGCGATCGGCACCGCCGGCCGCCAGCTAATCGCCGGCTACCGCCCCGAGCATCTCGTGCTCGGCCCGGTGAGCGGCAACACGGCCGTCGTCAACTCCAAGGCCGAAGTCGTCGAGTACCTCGGCAACGAGGAACTGATCCACGCCTCCGGCGCCGGCCGCGACATCGTCGCCGTCGTCGACTCCGCGTACCGCGTCCGCCCGGGCGACATGCTCGAGCTCCGCGTTCCGCTCGAGAAGATCCAGCTCTTCGACCCCGACACCAACTTCGCTCTTCCGTTCGGGCCCGTCACGGCCTGACCCTCAGTCGCTCCGCACCGACGCCCCGGCCACACGGTCGGGGCGTCGGCATGTCCGGCCCACGTATAGTTCGCTGATGCCCGACTCCCCCGCCCGCCGCACGCCGCGCCGCGTACTCACGCATCAGCCCGTTCTGGACGCGCTGCTGGCCGACCTCGCGGCCGCCGACACAACGCTCGCCGAGACGGTCACCGAGCGCAGGACGCTATATCGCGGCCGCTACATGACCTTCGAGACCGACAGGGTCGTGCGCAGCGATGGCCTCGAGTCGGGGCGCGACCTGGTGATTCATCCGGGCGCGGTGGCCATCCTTCCGCTAGACGACGAAGGCCGGCTGCTGTGCGTTCGCCAATTCCGAGTGGCAGCGGGCGGCGCAATGCTGGAGATCCCGGCCGGCACACTGGACGTGTCGGAAGATGGCGTCGTCGAGGAGCCGGCGGTGGCCGCACGCCGCGAGCTCGAGGAGGAAACCGGCTATCGAGCGGGGAACCTGGAGCGGCTGGGTGGCTTCTGGACGGCGCCGGGTTTCTCCACCGAGTACCTGACGCTATACCTCGCCACCGATCTGCGGCCGGCCGACGAGAACCGTCTCGGCCCCGACGAGGATGAGCGGCTCGAATTGGCCCGCATCGATTGGCGCGACGCGGTCGCCGCAGTGGAAGCCGGGCTTGTCGAAGACGCAAAGTCCGTGGCCGGAATCCTGTGGCTGGCCCGGCGCCTCGAGACACGCGCCGGTGAGACCCATCGGCCCTAGCTGGACGTAGGCGCCCGCTTGCGCCCGGCAGGCGAGTTCGGCACGACCGCGGCCGCCCGCCGAGGCGAGACGATCAGTGCCAGCAGGAGCAGCAGCAGTGCCACGGCCACAGCAGAAGCGCCGAGGATGCGTGCCTGCCCGGAGCCGTTGGCGCCTTCCCACGCCGACCGCGCGGAGTCGGCGAGCGACTTGGCTTTGGCCATATCCCCCTGGGAAAAGGCCTTTCGCGCCGCTGTGAGATCTGCTGCCGGATCGGCGCCGAAGAGGCCGACCACCCGAGCCGCGCCCTGACTTTCCAATTGCCCCTGACGCGCGCCGACCATGGCTCCGAGCGCGGCCAGCTCGTTCTGAGCTTCAAGGGACGCGGCCGCAACGGAGTTCCCTTCGAAGGCCTTCCGGAGCGCCGTGGGTGGGATCCCCCCTTCCGCGGGTGCCAGGAGCGCGATTTGCCGGCTCTGCGCGAGGATTGTCTGAGCGTCGACCATCAAGTCCTCGGCCCGGGTGAACTGCCACGATTCCATCGCCTGGCGTATCTCGGGTGGGAGGCTCCACGTCCCCGCCGAAACGATCGCTCCGGCGTAGTCGGCTCGGGCCTGGTCCCGCAGAGCCAGATCGGACGCCTGGGATGGATCTACGACCCACTGCCGCCAGATCGGTTCGAACGACTTGCCCGTGGCCTGCTCGAGGATGTCGAGCAATCCCTGCCAATCGGCTCCGTGGCCGAGCACCGAATTGACGGCGGGACCGCGGGCGGCCGCGTATGGTGTCTCGCCGGATCGGATATCGGCCCAGACTCGCCGCAGTCCGTCGAGGCCCGCGAGCGCGGCCGTTTCCTTCGCCATTTCGATCGAGGCGCCGTACATATAGGACGTCGTGATCGAGTCCGGTTCGTCGGGGCCGACCCAGTCGTTGAGCGGAGCGCGAGCCGGCTTCAACCTATCCGTCAGCTGCGGCGAGTGGTCGGGCAGACCCAGCTGGATGACGGCCTGTTCCGCGTAGTACGAAGCAAACCCCTCATCTATCCAGCGATCCGTGGCGAGGTTGCCGTTGAACCAGAGATGTGCGATCTCGTGCAGGAGCACGAACGGATCGGCGAGGTATGAGACTTCAACCTCGCCGGTGCTCTGGTCGTACTGCCCGCTAAAGCCCACGATCGATTGGCTGGATGCTTCCTGGATCGTGATCGCGGCGTTGGTGACGTCGCCCAAACCGATCATCTCGGTCAGCAGGGGGTAGCCGGCCTGCAAGGTGCGCTCCACCTGATCCGCCCAGGCCGGGTCGTCCTTCCAGTATTGCAACGTCACCTGCAGCCGCCCCACCGCAGTCACGCGCTCGAGAAAGTCGCCGGCGGGGACGGGCCGCGCGGCCGTGAACCATGCGTTCAGGGCGGTCGAGTCGGGCACCGGTCCCGAAACGAAAACGACCCGATTCGAGGCGTCGCTCTTCCGTGTGAACTCCCCGAAGTCCTGCTGCACCGTGAACCCGGCCGGGAAGGCGACGGATACGGAACTTCCCGCCGTCCCCTGAGAGCCGAACGCGGCGACGGGGAACGACATCAGGTCGCGATCTATGCGCAGGTCCCGGTCCGTGGAGCTGCCGCTGTCGACGAGATCGAAGTTGAGCGAGAACGTGGCGGTCTGGCCGGAGTAGAGCCGCCGCTCGAAGGCCACGTCCAGCACTACTCCGTAGACCGTGTTCGACAGAATCGAGACGGCGAGGGATCGGCCGTCTGCCGCGGTGGCCGCGAAGCTCTGGGTCGACGCCGGGAGCGTCAGCTGCATGCTCGGGAAGTAGTAGCTCCGCACGCTCTGGTCCACCGTGTGAGAAGTCGCAGTCACTTCGGCCGCGACTCGCACTCGTCCGGCGCTGGGATCCGCGGTCCAGGTCGAGGTCGAGACGTACGTAAGGCCCGGACCGGCGGCCATCGCCGTTGCCGGAGACGCCAATGGTACGCACAGCGCTCCCGCAGCCATCAGCGCCGCTATGGCTCCACGCCAGGAGGCCCCGTGCAAGCCGACCATAGTCTGCAGCCTAGTTGCCCGTCTCCCCGCCGGACCGTCCCCCACCGGTGCCGCCGCTGCTGACTTCGATTTCAGGATGCGGCGGAGCCGGCTGGCCGGCGGCCGGCGCTTCGCGCCCATCGCCACCAGTCTCGGCAACCCGCGTCCTCGCTCCGGGACGTGTCATGCGCTCGCGCGGCCGTTCGATCGTCGATCCGCTGCGGACGATTCTCGAAACGAAATCCGTGGCTCGAACAGACTCGCCGATCAGAACGTTGCGACCGATGCGGACGCCCCGAGGTATGACCGCCCGCTTTCCAACCACTGAGATGCCTGTGTTGAGCCGTCCCGGCTCGCGCCGATTGGGCGTGTCGTAGTCGGGGCCCTCGCCCACGATGGCACCCGGTCCGACGGCGACTTCTTTGTCCAGAATCGCTCGATCAACAACTGCACCTGGGCGAATCACCGAGTCGAAGAGGATGATCGAGTCGCGGACGCTCGCGCCGACGTCGACCACGACGCCGGGCGACAGAATTGAGTTGACGACCGAGCCGTTGATCACGCAGCCGTGGCTGATGAGACTGCGGTGGACCTGAGCGGTGGCGCCGATCTTGGCCGGTGCACGTTCCTCCGACCGGGTGTGGATGACCCACTCGCGGTCGTACAGATCCAACTCCGGGGCATCGGACAGGAGAGCCAGGTTGGCTTCCCAGTAGGACTGCACCGTGCCCACGTCCTGCCAGTAGCCGTCGAAGCGGTAGCCGAAGACCCTGGCTCCGGCTTCGATCATCGCCGGAATGACGTTGTGGCCGAAGTCCGCCCGATCGTCGCTGAGCCACTGCCGGAGGGCTCGCTTGGAGAAGACGTAGACGCCCATGCTCGCGAGATCGCTCTTGGGCTGGCGCGGCTTCTCGGTCCATTCGACGATACGACCGGCGTCGTCCATCGCCAGGATGCCCATCCTCGTGGCGTCTGCCAGCGGAACCCGCCTCACGGCAATGGTCACGTCAGCTCGGTGGCGGCGGTGGGCGGCCACGAACGGCTGGTAGTCCATCTTGTAGATGTGATCGCCGGCGAGGATCAGCACCGCGTCGCCGGGCGCCTGCTCGATGACGTTGAGGTTCTGCAGCACGGCGTCGGCCGTGCCGCGGTACCACTCGGCGACTCGACCGCGGGAGATGTACGGCTGCAGGATCCGGACGCCGCCGTTGTTGCGGTCGAGGTCCCAGGGCCGACCCATACCGATATGGTCGTTGAGCGAGCGGGGGTTGTATTGGGTCAGCACCACGACGTTGTCGACGTCGGAGTTGACGCAGTTGGAGAGCGTGAAGTCGATGATCCGATACTTCCCGCCGAACGGGACGGCAGGCTTGGCGCGCATAGAGGAGAGGATCGACAGCCTCTCGCCTTCACCGCCGGCGAGTATCACCGCGAGAGTTCGCTTCATCGGGCGTCCTCTTGGGTCTTTGCCCGCATAAGTCGGGTAACGGCGATGCTAGCACCAGACGGCGGTCACCGATACTGGTACCGGGAATCCGCCGTTGGACCAGCCTGGGGCCCGGGTCCAGCCGCCCCTAAACGAACAGCCGTGGGTTCGAGAAGACGCCGTTGAGGCGGACGGCCCAGTGCAGGTGGCAGCCCGTCGAATGGCCGGTCGAGGCCTCGTAGCCGACCACTTGACCGGCCACGACCTGAGCCCCGTAACTGATGCCCGCCGGCACCGAGGGCGACATGTGGGCGTACCAGGTCTGCAGGCCGGCTGAGTGGGCGATGATCACGATCCAGGCGCGAGGCGGCGCGTCGTACGGGTTGTAACCGACGAACACGACCGTGCCCGGACCCGATGCGACCACGGCAGTTCCGCACGGAGCCGCAAGGTCGATGCCGATATGGAAGTGGGCGCAACTGCCCATGGGCGGCTCGGACGGGAAGCCGGTGCAGCCGAACTCCTGGGTTATGACACCGCCCATCGGCCATCTCAATGTGCCGTTGTATTGCGAGGGGATATGACCCCGGGAAATCTGCGCCGCGATCAGCTGGTCGATCTTCTTGCCGAGATCGTTGAGCGCCTGGCCGTTGGCCTTCATTGCCGCGTCCAGCTGCGCTTTGCTCTGCGCCAGCTTCGCGTCCTGGGAGCGCTGCGTGGCGAGCTGGTCCTGCATCTGCTTTTGCACCGACGCGAGCTGAGCTTTGGTCTGGTCGAGCTGCGCCATCTCCGCGTCGAGCTGTTTCTTCCGCGCCGCGGTCTCGTCGGCCAGTTCTTGCGTGGATGCTTTGGTTTGGACGACGTTCGTATGCATCTGGGCCAGCGTCGCCTGGTCCTGCACTATCTGCTCGGCCAGGGTCCTGTCGGCAGCGCCCAGGGCCGTGTAGTAATCCACGTCCGAGACCACGTCGGTGAGCGATTGGCCCGTTAGCAGCTGCTCGAGGAAGGGAGTCTGGTAGGTCTTGTAGGCAGCGACGATACGGTCGCCCAGGATCGACCGCCGCTGGGCGAGCTGTTGCTCCTTCTCGGACTCCTCGATTTCGATGCGGGTCAGTTCGAGCTGGAGCTCCCCGATCTGGCCGGCCAGACCGGCGTAGGTCGCCTGTTCCTCGGTGATCTGCCCCGTCAGAGAGGCGACCTGGGCCTTGAGGTCGGTGAGGTTCTTGCTCAGCGTGGAGAGGCTCTGGCTCGTCTGGGCCATTTTGGTTTGGAGTGAGGCCTGCTCCTGGGCAAGTTGAGCGAGTCGCTTCTTCTGGTCGGCGATCAGCTTGGCCAGCCGCTGCTGCTCCGCCACGGCGTCCGAAAGCTGGTCGGCCCGGACAGGCTGTATCGGAGCCTGGGCGGTGAGCACGGGCGCAAGAACGATCAGAACGAGCAGAAAGCGAAGCCACCGCCAACGGGTGTGGCGGCGAACGCGGCGGTCGTACGAGGCGGTCACTGCGAGCTAGCTCCCTTGGTGCGCGCTCTCAAGAAAGCGCGTCTTGGCGGCATCGCCCGCCGGTGAACTGCCGTCCTTCGGGAGGGGCACAACCTCTGGACGACTCCGGCAGCTACGATCATACAACTCCGAAGTAGACATGATCCGAAGACAAGGCAGGTCGACTACCTACCCGAAGGTCCCGGTCGGAGCGGGCCACTCAGGCTCGCAATTCACCCCTCATCGGTGCTAGCCTCTAATTGCGCAGCACTTACGGTCTGGCAGCTTGAGGTAGGGAGCATTCGATGCCGCTCTTTGGTCCCCCCAACGTGGCTCAGTTGGAGGCCAAGGGGGATGTCCAGGGCTTGATCAAGGCTCTCCTGTACAAGGACGCTTCCGTCCGCATGGCGGCCGCGGAGGCGCTCACTCCCCTCAAACACCCGAGCGCGGTGGACCCGCTCGCAGCGGCGCTCAAGGACGATAACCCCGGTGTCAGGAAGGCCTGCGTGGCGGCGCTGGCTGCCCGGGGCGGGCTCAGGGTCGTCAATCCGCTCGTCGGAGCGCTGCAGGATTCCAACCCGGACGTGCGCTCCGCCGCGGCCGCCGCCGTGTACCGGCGCCTGATGACGGACCCCGACCAGGACGCTCGTCGCGAAACGATCACGGCGTTGGGCAAAGTGCGCCCTGCGGACGCGCTCGAGCCTCTGGTCAAGGCCATCATGGACGCAGACGAGGGCGTGCGGGTGGCGGCCATCAAGTCGCTTCAGGCCGTCGGCGACGTTCGCGCGATCCCATCGCTGGTCGTCGTTCTCGCCCACGAGCAAGTTCGCCAGAAGGCAACCGGGCGCTCGAGCGCCAATGTCGAGCGTGCTGCAACCGCAGCGCTCGATGCCCTGTGCGATCCCTCGGCGATCGAGCCTCTCAAGATTTCGATGGCGCACGACGATGCCGACGTTCGCGAGATCGCGGTTCGCAGGCTGGCGAAGATCGGCTCGCCCCAGGTGGCCGATTGCCTGATTGCCTCTCTCGCCGACGAGGATCCGGTCATTCGCAGATCGGCAGCCCGCGGCCTGCAGGAGATCGGCTGGCAACCGCCGGCCGACCTGCTCGGCGCGCACTACTGGGCCGCCCTGCGCGAATGGCGCCGTTGCGGCGAATGCGGACCGGATGCTATTCCGGTTCTCGTTTCCGCCTTCCACCACGTCGATGCGCTCGAGCAGTCCGATATCGTGGCCAGCCTCCTGCGGGTCGGGTGGCGCCCCGAGAACGAGGCCGACGATATGGCCGCGCACTACTGGGTGTCGGTGCGACGCTGGGACAAGTGCCTCGAGATCGGGGAACCGGCAGCCGGGGCGCTCGACATGTTCGTGCGGAACGGCGACATCTGGCGCGAGCGCGTCGCGGCGTCGATGACGCTGGCTGAAATCGGACAGCCGCGGCCGTACCCCTTCCAGCGACTCGACCTGGTCCGCGATGCGCTGGCCCTGCTGGACGGCGAAGGGACCGCGGACGAGAAGCGCCTCGCGCTCGAGCGCTTCCTGGCGCAGGCCGGAATGTACAAGCCGGCCGCCCACGAGCGGATCGAATGGTGCAAGTGCGGCTATCCGGCGGCTCGAGTCCGCAAGGATGGATTGCGCGAACCGCTCACGGACGTCCTGGGCTTCGAACAGTCGGGATCAAACTCGACGACCTACTACTGTCCGAGCTGCGACACCCGCCGGATAACGGTAGCGCGCTAGCGACTTCAGCCCCGCCTCAGCTGGCCGCCGGCAGCAACATCGCCCAGACCGTGCCCGCAATCAGGAACGGCCCAAACGGGATGTAGCTCTTGAGCGTGACCCGGCGCGCGGCCAGAAGCACAACGATGCCGACTCCGCCCAGCAACGCGCCTGCGAAGGCCGCCAGCACGATACGCGCCAGCCCGGCCACGAGCCCGACACTCACGAGCAGCTTCACATCGCCAAGGCCGAAGGCTCCTTCGCCGAACGGCAGCGAGATCAGCAGCAAGATCCCGGGAACCGCGACGGCTCCCGCAATCGCGAGCCAGGGCGACTCGCGCGAAACGAGCGAATCGCCGCCCCACGCGAGGGCAGCCAGACCGAGCGCCATCAATGGCAGAGTCACAACGTCGGGCATGAGACGCTGGTCCAGGTCCGTGGCCATCAGCAGCACCAGAGCCGCGAAATAGAGGCCGAACAGAGCCCGCTCCCCGACCGAGTCGAAGCGTGTCGGGACCATGGCCAGTGCCACGATCCCGAACGCGACGACGACGGCGCTCCGCCAATCCACGCCACGAACGGAGCCGTCCTCGTGTGCCGGCCAGCGGGCCCCAATTCGATCTGCCACGGCACCCCAGATGGCGCCGCATAGCCCGAAGGCCAGAACGATCGGATCGAGCCCGCCTGACAGCGTCCCCACGATGACTCCCTCTCGCGTGGTTGCGGCTAAGACTTGCTCGCGCCGGAAAGCGCCAGCTCGACAAGCGTGGCGTGGGCCACGCCGCTGGCGCCCGGAGGCGCATAAGGCGTCTTCTTGCGGAAGTAGGCAGTGCCCGCGATGTCCAGGTGGACCCAGGGCACCGTGGCGAACTCGCGCAGGAACAGGGCGCTCCTGATCAAGCCTCCCTCCGCGGGACCGGTGTTGGTGAAGTCGGCGTACCAGCTGTCCATTTCCTTGCGGTACTCATCGATCATCGGCAGCTGCCAGTAGCGCTCCCCGGCCCGTGCGCCGGCCGCCGCGACCTGGTCGTACCAGGCCTGCGGGGTCCCGAAAGCGCCGGTCATCTGGTCGCCAAGGGCACGCGAGACCGCGCCGGTGAGAGTGGCGACATCGACGAGGTGAGTGGCACCGAGCTTCTCGGCGTAGACCATCGCGTCGCCGAGGATCAGCCGCCCTTCGGCGTCGGTGTTGAGGATGTCCACGGTCTTGCCGTTCATGGCCCGGACCACGTCTCCGGGGCGGGCGGAATGTGGACCGGGCATGTTCTCCACGGCCGGGGCGATGGCCAGCAGTGGCGTCCCGGGGGCCAGCCTGGCCACAGTGGCAATCGCGGCAATGACGGTGCACGCGCCCGTCTTGTCCATCTTCATCTCTTCCATCCGGTCGGCCGGCTTGATGCTGATGCCGCCCGAATCGAAGCAGACGC
>CAZRUC010000005.1:11446-20234 GCA_964603175.1 uncultured Anaerolineaceae bacterium | reverse complement strand
GCCGTCTCGATCGAGTTCTCATTCGTCTTCTGGGGTTCGACGGTCGTCAGCCGAACGACCGGTATCTCCAGCGCGGACGCAACACTGCTGGCGAGTCTGTTCGTCGTCGGGATGTTCACCGGGCGGGCCGCGATCGGGATCGGGATCGGCGCCGGACGAGGGATCAGAGGGCTCATGGCAATCGGTCTCGGCATTATCCTGGTCGGGACAGGTCTGATCTGGGTTTCAACCGGGATCATCGTCTCCGGGTTGGGGCTCTTCCTGGGCGGACTCGGCACCGCCGGGCTCTGGCCCCTTGGGATCACGATCGCCCTGCAAGGCGCGCCCAGGGCTCAGATGGAGGCCGCCGCGCGAGCGGCACTGGCCTCGGGCATCGCAGCGCTCCTCGCGCCATCCGGCCTGGGCCTGCTCTCAGATGAGATCGGCGTGGTCGCTGCATGGCCGATGATCCTGGTCCTGGGCGCAGTGGGCCTGGTGATCCTCGCCGTCACGCCGGCGCCGACAACCGCTGCGCTGACGCCTACCGCAGCTACGGCTGCCAGAACGCGTCCGTAGCGCCGGCCGTCCCCGGAACGGGCACCGCGCCGCTGCCGTCGATGGCTATGAGTACCAGGCCGCCGGCGTCTGCGACGCAAGCAACTCTGGTCCCGTCCGCCGACCACGACATCTTGGGCCCGGCACCTTTCCAGGCCAGCGCCGAGTCGAGATCGACCAGAGGAGCGGTCGGCGACGCGGCGACGAGCAAATGCGCCGGGCCGTTCTGGCGATCTCCGCGTAGCACGGCCAGCGCACTACCGACGGGCGACCAGGTGACTGCATGGTCCGTGGACGAGTTGTCGCCCAGGTTTCGAACGCCGCTGCCGTCGATGTTCGCTACATGCGTGGCGTCGGAGCCACCCTCGGCGGCTAGATACGCGATCTGAGTCACGTCTTTCGAGACTGCCGCGCCCACATAGGAGCCGGCCGCGGCGGCGATCTGGGTCGGCGCCGCCGTAACGACGTCGATCGACAGGATCGGGCCTTCGAAGGGCGGATCGTCGTCCTGCTCTATCAGGATGATGGAGCGGCCGTCGGGGGTCCAGACCAGCGAGGCATTGTTTCCGTCGGGCACGCCGATTGCGAGCTTGCGCTGGCGCGTGCCGTCCGCGGTCACGACCATGAGGTCCATGCGCGAGTCGGGGTTGGTCTGAGGGCTGCACGGTCGCTGGATCGTGGGCCGGAAGAACGCGATCAGGGAGTCGTCGGGCGACCACGTGAAGTCCCAGTCGCCGTGCTTCAAGCTTGCCGGAACGATGTTCTCGGAACCGCCCGCGAGCGGCAGATCCGACAGCTGCGTGACCTGGCAGCCGGACTTGGTCGCGTCGGTGGCGAGATGGATCGTGGAGCCGTCGTGAGACCAGCCGACCGGCGACCCCTCCGACACTTTGCGTTTCCCCGTCCCGTCGAGCCCGACGACCCAAGCGCCTGAGTCCTCGTAGAGCAGGAACTGGCCTCCGGGCGCGATCGGGCTCGCCGCCGGATTCACGGTCGGCGTCGGCGGGTTCGTTACGCTCGGCGTCGGCGCGGTCGTCGGCGTGGCGAAACTGGACGCGCCGGGATTGCTCGCAGCAGGTGACGTGCCCGCCGACGCGCATGCAACCAGCACCATTGGCAGCGCGACGGACAACGCCGCCACGAAAGCCGCTCGACCAGGAACCCGACGCATCACTATCGCTCGCTCCGGACGTCTCGGCCGCGATTCTTACATCGCGCGGTCGCGGCGAACAAAACGTACGCCAACTGTGGCACAGGGTGGGCTCGCGGCTGCCCTTGAGGGTAGGTTGTGGCGTGTCAGCCCCGCGGCTGAACGCGTGTTCTCATCCTCATGTTGGCTGTGTTCCAGGGTCCACATTGCCAGCGCAAGGCGAGATCCGTCGCCCTGGACCTAATCCGCTGAGGTTCCCTGGCTCTTGGACGTGACTCCAGAAGATCGCTTGAATGCGAAGCCCAACCGCTGCTCTGTTTGTAAACATCCCGTCGCACCCCATGCCGGTCGCGGATTCCGGCGCACCGCGCTGATCGAAGACGGCCTGACGTTGTGCGACGTGTGCGCCCCGTCGGGCAACCACCAGCCGGTCCGCTTCGCCCCCAGCGGCGAATAGGGGTACCCGAATAGGGGTACGCAACAGTCGATTGACCGTCGCGGTCGCGGCGGAAAGCGGCGGACGAAGCGGGCATCGCAACTGTCTCTGCACCAGGTGGTCCAATCGCCGTCTGAGGCTGTATCGGAACCAGACTGAGGCCATGAGAATCGCGCTAGTCGACGACCATGTCCTCTTCCGAGATGGCGTCGCGTCACTGTTGCTGGCCTGGGGCCACGAAGTCGTCGGTCAGGCCTCCGATGGCAGTGAGGCGCTGGATCTCGTGGATGCGACCTCGCCCGACGTGGTCCTCATGGACGTCCGGATGCCCAATGTCTCGGGTATCGTGGCCGTGGCCAGGATCAAGGAGCACCATCCTGAGGTCGCGATTGTCATGCTGACGGTCAGCGAGGACGAGGCCGACCTCTTCCGGGCCATCAAGGCAGGCGCTCAGGGTTACCTGCTCAAGAACCTCGAAGCGTCACAGCTGCGATCGATGCTCGAAGGCGTGGCTCGCGGCGAGCCGGCCATCACGCCGGCCACGGCCGCTCGGATCATCGACGAGTTGCTTCGGGCGTCCGACGGCAACCCTGTGGTCAGCCGGGGTCTCACCGATCGCGAGTTGGAGGTCCTTCAGCTGGTCACCGCCGGCCTGCGCAACCGCCAGATCGGGACCGAGCTTGGCATCAGCGAGAACACCGTCAAGTTCCACCTCAAGAACATCGTCGAGAAGCTGCACGCGCAGAACCGCGCCGAGCTCGCTGCCCGCGCCGTGCGCGAAGGCTTGGTGCCCGATCTGCCTCGCAACGGAGCCCAGTAGCGGTCACCTCGCTGGGCCAGGGCTTACCGCCCCACTTCGAGCCTGATGTCCAGTGACGGGCGCTCGGTCCTGATCCGAACCTGACGTCCAAGGACGATGGCCACTACGTCGGCGAACTGCCCGACGCTCGTAACCTTCGGCAACACCCGTTCGATCGAGCGCGCCTCGCCGGCGGGTAGCGGCTCCCGAGTGACGACGTGGAGATGAAGTTTGCGCCACTCAAACGTCGCAACGTACTCCACAACCGCAATGCCGCCGACGGTCTTACTCCGATAGGACATGCTGGCTCCTCGTCGGCCCATAGTACGCGGTCAGACGCGGATCACGCCGTCGGGATCGGGTGCGTCGATCGAATGAGGTCTCGCGGGTCGTAATGGGCTTTGGCACGGCTAAGCCGTTCGCAGGTCGCGGGCGAGTGGAAGTCCGACACACTGAAGGATCGTTCCGCGAAGTTGGGGTAGTTCCGCTCCGCCTCCCACGGTGCCAGGGCGGCCCGCACGATGGCGGAATGGCGCTCCACGGCGGCGGCGATGTCCGAGTTCGGCACCAGGCTGATCGTGGCGGTGGCGAACCTGGCGTCGAGCGATGCCAGCGCCCCGTGCTCCGGCGCCGCGTCGACCAGCGCACCTCCCAGGTGGCGCAGCTCGACCGACAATAGCGGCGACCCCGACTCAACACCCGCCGCCTCGACCAGGGCATCGATGGCCGCCGACGGAAGGTCCGCGAGGAGCCACCCGTCGATGGAGGCCGGCACCGGGTCGACCGGGTCCATATGCAACGCTCCGAGCTCGGTCGGCGCCAGCATCGCGAACGTGTCGATCTCCGGTCCGCGCTCCCGGAGCGGGCGCAGCAACTCGATGCCGTCGCCCTCCGTCGCCAGGCACGCCGCCTCGACGAGCACGAACGAGCGGCCCCGCAGCGCTTCGGGGATCTGTGGGATGGACGGCAGGTTGAGGAGGCGCCCGACCGACGTGACGGAGTCGGGGACGTTGGCGGTCCAAGCCTGCCAGGTCTTTAGGATCTCAGCGGCCCGCTCCTGCGGCCAGAAGAGCGCGCCCGCGTACAGCTCGCGCACGGGATACAAGGCGAACTCGAGGGCGGCGACGATTCCGAAGCTGCCCCCGCCACCGCGGAGCGCCCAGAAGAGTTCGGGCTCGTGCTCGCGGTCAGCATGGAGCACCAGACCATCGGCGGTCACGACGTCGATGGCCACGACGCTGTTGCAGGCCAGGCCGTAGCGCCGGGCGAGCCAGCCCAGCCCACCGCCCAGGGTGTAGCCCACCACCCCGACCTCGGGTGAGGAGCCCGCCAGGCCGGCTAGGCCGTGTGCGGCAGCGGCCGCCTGGACCTCCTTCCACGTCACCCCGGCCCCGACCCGGGCGCGGCGCCGGCCCGGGTCGATCGCCACGTCGCGCATCCGGGTCGGTCTCACGAGCACGGCATTCTCGATCGCGCCCAGCGGCCCGGCTCCATGTCCGGTCCCCTGGGGCGCCACCCGCAGTCCGTGGCCACTGGCGAACGTCACGAGCTTGACTATGTCGTCGGTCGTCTCGGGGAAGGCGACGTGCGGGGGACGTTGGTCGGCGGCGAGATTCCACGCCTGGCGGGCCTGATCCCACCCTTCTTCGTCCTCCGACACGACGCGTCCGGTAAGCCCCAGGCCGCGGATATGCTCGAGACGCCGTTCGCGCTGGGCGACCTCCGGGGCGGCGATGGCGCGCTGCATCCAGTAGGGGGGACGGAACATCGACGGCCACCTTCCCACGCAAGTGCGCCTGTCACCGACCAGACTCGCCGTTGGCTCTGCGCGACGGTCCAGGCGACCCCGCGCCTTCCTGCCGGTCGGAGATTATCGAGTCAGCGGTGGTTCGGCGTAACTACCTGTCTCATTCCGGAGGCTACCGTCCTATCCCCAGATAGGGGTCAGGCACCACCGGATTCGCTGGGGAAGGGTGGAGCCGACACTCGGATTCGAACCGAGGACCTGCTGTTTACGAACTGGAACGGCCCTTACGCAATGGCGCAAGCGTGGGAATTCGTGCGTAAGTCGCTCAGTTAGCAGGTCTTCGTCGAGTCGTTCTAGCCCTGCTGTTTGTTGCCTCCGAGGACGCGGTTGACGGGGCTCATCGTACGCCTTCTCGGACCGGATGAGGCCCGATCTGGCCCACGGTGTCGTTCGATTGTGGGAGCCCGGCCACCGTGGATCTTCCCCTCGGGCAACTGGAGCACAGAGGGGGGCCGAAGGTCTGCGGCTTTGACCAGTACCCGACATCAAGGGGCGATACGCTCTTCCCATGTCAGCCCGAGTGGATGCAGACATGGTGCGCGAACTCCTAGCGGAGGCCCACGAGTACGAGGGGCTCGACTACAAGTCCGCAGCGAACCCTTCGGTCCAACGTGATCTCGTGGAGCTGACGAAGGATTTCGGGGCCATGTCCGCCGACGGCGGATACATCCTCATTGGCGCTGAGAACGATGGAGCGGTTGTTGGGATAGGAGTCGAGACTGCGCGTCTGTTCGACGAAGCAAGCCTCCGGGGAAAGGTCAGGCGTTACCTTCCCGACGTCGATCTTCACTGCGCCGTTCATCACATAGACGGCCTAGCGGTCGCTATCACCTGGGTCAATCCGCATCCGAAGATGTTCGCCATCTTTGCGGCAGACGGGCAGTATCGCGAGAAGGATCGCGACGTGACCGTCTTCCGGCAGGGGGACGTCTTCCTGCGGCGCGGATCCGCCAGCGTTCGCGCTGACTATCGGGACATGGAGCGTCTTCGGGAGCGCTTCGTCGAGCAAGAGCGGACGCGGGTTCGCCGGGAATGGGCAGCCGACCTCACCTCGATTTCGGCGCCTGCCGTCACGCGTCCACGAATTGACTGGGCCCAACCGATTGAGGAATTTGCCCGCACGGCAGAGGAGTTGGTCCGAGCCCAGGACACCGTGCCCATTCGTCTGCTTCTGGCTGGGGTGACGCCAGTCGCTGACCAACGGCTAGAGTCCGGCGATCCCGAATCGCTGCAGGAGCTTCTCGACCGGATCTCGTGTTTGGCGGCGCTCGCTCTGCTGATCAGATCCGACTGGCTCGTGGATGAGTCGCTGGCGGCGCTGTCCAGCATCTACGACGTCGGGCACCAACGATTTGGGCAGCCCGAGGCGGCTGGAATCCAGGCACCTGACGTCTGGCTCGCTGTTGCCGAGCGCGTCTATGCGCTGGGAGGATTCGCGGTGCGCCAGCAACAATGGCAGGCGGTGCGGAAGCTCGCCCTTGAACCCGGCGACCGGCAGCGCTTCGCCGAGATGGGGCGCAGTTGGTTGCGGCATTCCCTGACCTACGCTGCCAGGGCCGGCCTCTTGACCCGCGAAGTCGACGGGAAGACCCAGGACCTCTCCGTGCTCGAGTTGGCTAGGGAGCAGGCGAAACGACTCGCGTGCTTGCGGCCGGACAGACCGCCAGATGATGACGCGATCTTCAACAGCATCTGCCAATTCGATGCGTTGGGCTGTCTCGCTACCGTGGCGGCCGGGCGCAGAGCCGACCAAGTCTGGCCCGCCTTTGGGCGGTTCTACAGCTGGCGTACCGAGCCGGCGATCAAACGCTTGATCGAGGATCGCGCGGCACGCGAGGAGGTAGCCCCCCTTTCCGACCAGGAACTCGCCGATGCGCTCCGGCTGATTAGCCAGAGCGCCCATCAGGCTTTCTGGTTCAACTGGGACGGATTCGATTCTCCCGAGATCAGGAGCTTCCTTGCGGCACATCCGCCCTCGGCCGGGTAGCCCGGTCGGTGGGGTCTCGCGCAACGCAGCGACTTCGTCCACCACAACCGACGAGCAGGCCATGACCTTGGAGCAGGCGTGTCGCTCGTGCGATGACGCTGCCGGAGGTGGGTGTGGCATTCATCAGACATCATCGGGCCGAGACAGCCGATCCCGTCGTTGGCTTCGAGTTCGAGGGATGGACCCGCTACTTGACCGTTCGCGGTCAGCGATGGTTCGAGATTGGAGGAGGCTGCGATAAGTGCCTCTTCTTCTTCGAGCGAATCCAGAGTGAACGGCTGTCGCCAGTCGAACTTGCTGACAGGCTTCGATCCGGCCAGAAGCTGTTTGATCCGAACCTTCTCTCGACGGTCGACCGACTGCTTCCATCCGGCGACTACACAGTCTTCGAGACCCTCATCCAGCCCAAGCTAACCCGTCCGTGCTTGCCCGACGATTACTTCTGCCACGAGTCGCTCGACCTGTTCGGCCTCGACTCGTTCACGGGAGTGCCGCACAGCCCGCGGACGCCCTACTGGCGGGCTGGTTCGACGACCCTGCCGTCTGATGCCGGCGCTTGGCCTGGCCTCGATGGGCCTCGGCCTCGGCCGGCTAATCCCAAGCTGTTCTTCCATTTCGTGGTCCCGATGGATCCGCCGATCCACTACGACCGCGAACGCGTCGATGCGTACCGCGCTGAGCTGGAAGCCGGCGGCACTCCGGCGGCACTCGGGGTATCAGTCCTCGACATCCGATCCCCTGCGGTCGAGTCGTGGGATAAGAGGGACGACCCCAATTACGTGTTCGCCGAACACTGGTGCCTGGCGACGTATCTTCTCGACGGTCACCACAAGATGCAGGCGGCCGCCGAGGCGAACAAGCCCATCCGGCTGCTGGGCTTCCTCTCGCTCGGGCAATCCCACGCAAGCGAGAAGGACGTCGACGACCTGCTCAAGGTGCTATGAGTCGGATTCCAGGGTCGCGCCAACGGCGGTTGAATCAGTCAGAAGTGGCTGTCGACCTAGCCCTCGGAGGTTCCCAGGGCGGCACGTGCGGCAGCGACAATGGCTGGCTCATTGCGCTGATCCACTAGCCGGAGGAGAAGGTCCCGCGTCCGCTGGCCGTGCCGCTCGTCGGAAGGCAGTCGCAAATTGCGCATGACTCGCGCGGCCCGCAATTGCTGGTCCTGGTCTCCGGAGCGGCATAGGAGTTCTAGGTCGTCAAGTAGATAGTCCGAGGTACCACGCTCGGCGAGAAGCTCGAAGGCGCGACCGGCGCGCGATCCCTCGCCTCCCGCAGCCAGGATCAGGCGGACGAGCTCTCCGCCGAACATGGGCAGGAGATCCTCGTCCGGGTCGTGTGAAGCAGGGGGCGCTTCCGGCGTAACGGGCACGGCCGTCGCTGGCGGCTCCGGAGCGGCCGCCGGCAAGCTTTCAGGCTCGGGTTTCGCGAACTCCTCGGGGTCTGGCTTCGACATTAGATGCGGCTCGGCCTCACCCACGCGGACGGCCGCTGGTTCCCGCCCGACGCCTGCCCACGGCCCGTTGAGCGCTTCCTGCCCGCCGTTCGCCAGGAGCTGTATCCATGCGTCCGAGCCGACAGGTTGATTGCTGAGCCGAGCCTTCGGGTCGGTCGCGAGCGCGCGAAGCTGACGAGGCCCGGCATTCCCGACGACGGCCACGACTTCGGCCTCGCCACCGAGATCGGATACCTCGTCAATGGGCACGCCCCAGCAGCGGCCGGTCAGCGTCGTGAGCTTCTTCGGTGCCGCGACCTGACGTAGACGGGCCAAGCGTTCGGGGCTGTTGACGACCCAGAGCAGATGAAAGCCGGTCGGGCGTTCTTCGAAGAGCTTGGCGTAGGCATCGAGGCGTTCGCGGATGACCGGCGGCCGTTCGGTCGACTCGTCGACTTCGACGAGGAGCACCGCGGAGGCCTCGCCGGTGTCGATAACGACGAGCTGGTCGGGGTGGACGTCGTCGGCGAAATTGGGGATGTGCGACTCGGTCAGCCAGAGCTGGACAAGTCCGGGATCGTAGCCCACGAGCGAGGCGACGAACTCGACCCCGTCGAGGGCGTGGCGGAGCGTGACGAGG
>CAZRUC010000005.1:0-11436 GCA_964603175.1 uncultured Anaerolineaceae bacterium | reverse complement strand
GGGTGATCGGTAGGCGTTGAGGTGAAGGCGACGACGACCGGTTTCGGAGAGTCGATATGCGAGGGGGATTCCGCCGCGTTGGGCTGGGAGGGATTCTCGTGTGATCAGGCGATCGAGATAGAGCTTGCGTGTTCGTCGGAGAGCTGTGCGTAGGGATGGATAGATGAGGTCCGTGAGCTGACTGGCAGTGGCGACGCGCGTGTGTTCGAGGAGTCGAAGGCAGGCGCGATCGGAGAGCTGGAGAAGGCTGACGTCGATGTGGGTACGTACGACATGAGCTTGAGTCGAAGGACGGTTGCTCATGGAAGTTGCGTCCGTTCCGCCGACGAATTGAGCGTGAAATCGCGACATTGGGTTGTCGCGGGTCGACGCTGTCCAACGACGGTTCGATGCAGCGCCCGACGCCAGGTTCGCCGGGTGGTCGTCGCCGCTCGGCGGCAGGCACAGCGAAGCCCGCTCGGTCCTTGGGCGGTCGAGCGGTGCGTGGTGGCTATCCGGGTTGCTGGGAGGAGCATCCTCGCGATCGCGCTAGAGCAGATCGCCGTGCCGCGGCTGGGGTCGTCGCGCGCGCGCTGCTCGCGCCCGAGCGGACAGATAGGCGAGGCGGGCGAAGTGGGCGGCTCGGGCGTGCGCGGCACGTCGAGCGCGCTCTTCGGGCTCGAGCAGACCGTGGGGATCGACCTCTCGCTCGAACGACGACCAGAACGCCTGCCTGGCTGCCTTGGTCGTCTCGCGAGGGTCGTGGGTCGCGTGGAGTCGGTGTGCACCGATCCTGCCGCGAAGGGCCCGACTGGCCCGTTCTGCCTCGTCCATCTTCGGATACGTCCTGTCCTTCCGTGGCGTTGCCCGGCGGTTCGACTGTGGCTCCTGCCCTGCTGGGAAGCGCCGTCACTCGATCGCCGGGATGTTGCTCGTCTCGCTCTGGCCTCCTGCTTAGCCGCGCCTGGGGCCGAGTTCAGGAGGCGGAGCGAGAACGGTCTGACCGTACGCTCTTATCAGCTGGGTCGCAAGACATTGTGTACGTGACCGGGTACGTGTCCCACTGTACGGGTTGTCGCTGCAATCTCGTGCACAAAATGCCTTGCCCGGAAAGCCGAGCCGTAGTACGGTGACGCCGAAGACCACACATCGGGGAGGAGACGTCGTGACCATTGGTGGCGTTCTCGAAGCCATGGGGATGCGCGAGCTGCGCGCCAACCTTCGGGCAGCCGTCGAGAAGGTGGAAGCGGGCAACCCGGTCGTGTGTCTCAAGGACGGGCAACCCCTCGCGGTCATGATCACCCACGAGGAAGCCGAGCACTGGCGCAAGATCGAAGACTCGCTTGCGACCCTCCACGCACTGGACGTCTACCCCGAATCCTTGGCCGACCCCTCCGAGCTCGCGGACCTCGCCTCGCTGCGACCGCCTGACCGAACCGCCGTCCGAAAGCTCACGGCGGAGCCGCGCGCGATCCTCTCGCCGCTACGGACGATCGGTGTATCGGATGCCCGGGCCGCCTTTGCTACGCTGGTCGGGGAGGTGGCGCAAGGTCGGGTTCGAACGATCGTCGCGAAAGGCCATCTGGCGGTCGCGGTGATCCCGGCGCCGGAATACGACCGACTTCGCGCTCTCGCGCGAATGGTCAGCTGGTTCCGCGGCGCTGGATTGGACCTGGCCACGGCGACGGAGCAGCAGATCATCGATTTTGTCCGCACCCACCGCGCCGGGACCAGCGCGGGGCAGCAGCAGTCAGTGGGGTGAGATAAGCCATGAGCGGTCGCCTCACCGTAGGCGCCTCATGGGCGGAAGGACGCCTTGAGAGCGGAGCGGCGGCTATACCGCGACCCCATGGTCCTTCGCGTAGCGTTCCACGGCCGCGAGGAGCTGACGACCGGCCTTGATCGCGTCGAGCAGTGCGTCAGGATCGAGCACTTCGAGCCACTCACCGTGGACAGACGTGTTCCGACGGCTATTGAGCCCGACGAGACGAGTTGCGGCCGGCACGTCCGGAATGCCAGCCCGACCGAGGGCGAGCACGGCGGATCGAATCCGGGTCGCCTGTTCGGCTTCGCGCGCCTCTCGGCGAAGGCCGGTCGTGATCAGCTCGAACGCGTCGACGACGTGGAAGATGCCGGTTACGACGCCGTCGAAGTTGTTGTCGAACTCCCCTTCGGTCGGGTTCGGTCGCGCCACGGCTGCGGCAGCGCCGTTGAAGCGAGCGGCCGCTCGGGCGAGGAAACCTCGCGCTGTGGCGAGCTGAGCCTTGGTCGGGGTGGCCATCACACGGTGCCAATGATGCGGACGCCAGCCAGCGCCGATTCGACGTGAGGATCGCGCTCGCGGGACGCCTGATCGAACTGCTCTGGCGTCAGGATGAAGGGGTCGATCGAGCGGCCGATCCTGGCCCCGAGCACGGCGAGGCGCTCAACGAGTGCATCGCGGTCGGCGATGTCACCGACGATCAGAAGGTCCAGGTCGCTACCCGGGTTGCCTCCCCCAGCTCGCGCGAGCGACCCGTAGGCAAACACGGCCTGGACGTGCTCGCCTCGGAGCGCTTCGGCCAGTGGGAGATCGACGAGCGCCGTTCCATAGGCCATCGGATAGTGCGGGTCGTCGCGGTTTGGCTCGAAGGCGTCCTGGCCCAGCCGCCGGACCCGACGGATCAGGCCACGCCTCTCGAGCGTTGCGACCGCCGATGCTGCCGGCGTGTACTTCAGCTCCGAGGCACGCGCAACGTCGGCGGTGGTGAGCGGCACCTCAGGATGCAGCATCACCACTGAGTTCACCCTGGCGACCGAACGAGATAGCATGCGCCTCCATACTTTCTATGCTCTTGCCATACCAAGTGTGGCAAACCGTCGGTGCTCCGTCAAGACCGAAGGCTGACCCCGCCTACCAATTGACTGAGTTGCATACTTGCAGCGCGTCGTCGCGAGACTAAACAAATCGTCCGATTTGCTGCCCTTAATAGATGTGGAGGCAATCGTGGATCCGGGGGTGCCCGATCCGACACTCGATAGCTCGTATGTGCGTCATTTTGCTGATCTCGTCCGACTTTGCGAGGCGTTAGGCGCCGGAGCCGACTCGGAGGATGTCGCTCAGGAGACGCTCGTCTTCGCCCGGGCTCACATCCAGGACATGCGCGACCCCACGAAGTTGCGGGGCTGGTTGAGGACTATCGCGGTCCGAAAGATCTACAGGCTCAAGGCCGATCGGACGGCTAGCCTCGGCGTGGAAACCGTGTCGGCCCCGCTCGACTCCGACCTTGGGTTGGATCTGGCCAACGCTATCGCTAGGCTGCCCCAAAGAGAGAGAGGCGCACTGACGCTTGTCTACGGGCTCGGCTACTCGCAGGAAGAGGCAGCACAGGCCATGGGCATTCGAAGGGGAACCGTTGCCGCTGAGCTAGCGCACGCCCGCTCGAAGCTCGCGCACTGGCTGGCCGACTATGTTGAGGACGGGCGAAGATGAAACCCTGGATTAATCGACACATTTCCGAGCGAGATCTGATCGCCCTGGCCGACGGTCGACCGATCGAGGAATTCCCTGGACGCGTAGCAAATCATCTCGCCCGTTGCCCTCGCTGCTCCCGGCTACTCGTCGCGCACAGGTCCCTCAAGGCGAACCTCGGAGGCCATTGGTCTACTGTTACAGTCCCCGCCCACGGCTCATCGACGACGCTGCACCTCCGTCCGGCGATCGCACCAGTTGCTCTGGTCGTGGCGCTCGTAATTGCACTCGGTCTGCGTCCATCCTTTGGCACGACCCCGACTGGATCGGCTGAAACGGCGTCGAGTTCGGCTGCCGTTTCCCGAGCGACCGGCTCTACGGCTGCCTCGCCTTCGATTCCTCCAAGTGCGCCAGTCTCGAGTTTCAGCGCGGAGACACCCACAGCTATCACTTCGCCTGATCCTTGCAACGAAATGTCGGCGACCGTCACTCAGCCAAGTGTGAGAACGATATCCGGCGGCGTCGCCGTCACTAGGCCGTCTGGACCAAGCTACGTCCAGTGGTCGCCAGATGACCATCATGTCCTCGTGGGTGACAACCAGAGCGTGGAAATGATCGACGACGCGGGTACCGTATTGGCCCAGATTGACGGAGTTGTGATGGCGAAGTGGATCGACGCCAACACGTATGCAACCGCAGACTGCGCGAGTGGTGGCTATATCGGCCAGGTGACAATCCACCGCCTGGACGGGACACTTACGCTGCTAGACGGGCAATACGACAGTAGCGCTCTTATAGGCAGCGGCCACGGCGCAGTTGCTCTGTCGATAAGGAGCGCGGAGTCACCGCAGGGCCGGCCTTCGTTTACCGTCTGGGCCTCTGGCCGCTTCAGCCGAGCCATCACCGGCGAGCCCGTCGCATGGTCTCCCGACGGCTCCCGGTTGCTAATTCGGGCGGACACCGCGTGGGGAACCCCTGCGGCCCCGGAGATCCTTTCCTACCCGAGCCTGACGGTCGCGACCTCGTTTCCTGGCGTCTTGCTGGGTCCCATTGATACTCCCGTGTTCAGCCCGGACGGCGACCACATCGCAGCCTCCTGCGGCATGTCCCACACCGCTTACTATTGCGCGTCAATGGTCCTCGACGGGGCAACCGGAGCAAGTCGGGCCGTGACGCCTACGCAGGCAGAAGGCTTGCCGATGTCCTGGCTATCCAACGGTCATCTTTTGCTGCAGCCCGAGAATCAGCCTGCGGCCGGTCCTTTCCGTGAATGGGACGGCGCCCGAGTTGTTCCCTCGAAACTGCCCGCCGGCTCTTGGGCCGTCGCCTCTCCTGGCGGGCGCCTGGTCGCAATCGGTGCCTCCACGGATGCGTCCTCCGGTTCGACGCTCGTGGTCACGGCGACTGGTGCGCCGGTAGCCCAGCTGTCCGCGACCGATGGGGGATATCTAGGGGTTACATGGTCTGAAGACGGCACGCACCTGGCCGTTTGGGATGACGCGCAGCAGGAGTTGGACCTGCTGCGCGTCGCATCGTCCTAGTGGTTCCCGTGATGCGTGTGCACGGCCGTGGTGACGCCATCGGCGGGCGAAAGGAAGTGGTTTACCCCCGAAGCGTCGGTGGCCTGCCAGATGGGCCCAAACGGAGAGCTGCTCTCGTCGGATGCCCCCCAAACCAGCTTCATTGACTTCACGTCGATGCCGTCTTGGCGCAGCCTTGTGGTCGCGCCCGAACCATCTGGCATGCTCCACCCGGATTCCACGGGCGATAGCGCGCCAAAGTGATAGCCATCAGGTCGGTCCACTATCATCGCCACGGCTGCTACCGCACCGCCGGACTTGACCTCTACGAGCTCATAAGCAGGGACTGCGGGATCGAGACTATCGACATGCACCTGCCGGCCGATCTGAGCTCCCCGGAGGTCAACAGCAAGGGATGGATCGTTCGACAAGCCATTCGACGAGATGCCAATAAGCGTCGCGTTTTCGATCGAGCTGTAGGCTTGGTCGGAGACAGCATCTGAAGTCGCTGCAATCGCGACCGACGGCGCCGATGTATAGCCGTATATCGGAGGCATCGCGTCGTTGGTGGGCGTAGGCTGGGGCGAGTCGTTCTTGGACCTCAAGACGACAACATACTGGTTCTTCCAGTAATAGCCGTTTGGATATGCAGCTTGCAGGCCTTCATCGTAATAGTACGTAAAGTAATAGGTGTTCCAGGTGGTGATGTCCAAGTAGCTGCCCGGCGCATCACCGATCCAGCCGCTGTAGTAATTCTTGCGTGCTTGCGAAGCGTATGGGTCGACAACATAGAAGCCTGAGACCTGCGCTGGCCAATCAGTACTCCTGAAACCTACGACAGCAACAGCGTGATGACCGTTATCGGTCAAAGCGCCAACGGGCTGATTCGCGGATTGAAGCCGATAAAGCTGGTCGGCCATGTAGTAGTTGGCTGTGTACTGGCTAGGCGAACCGCTATCGGTGAAGTAGTAGTCGTGATATGCGTATCCCGGCCCCGTGTGTTGCCACATCAACCAGGCCCATGCTCTCGGGTCAAGTCCAACCTCATGGAAACTCGGATAGTAGTACCTGGTGTGCATGGTCGATGTGCCTGTGCCTTTAGCTTGGTTGTACCAAGGGACCACATAGGTCGCGTGACTGTAGGCACTGGCTGTGTGGTTACCACTCATGTAGTTGACCATCGTCACCGCTGACGCTGAAACACACATCGTGTTCTCTGGAGCCTCGGTAGCCCAGAGACCGAACTGAGACCACATACTGAAGTCGACTGGATTCGGTCCGTAAGCAGCAGCCGGCGCCAAAGGGGCCAGCAGAGCTGCTAACGCGAGCAATACCGCCGCGGCGCGTACTTTGGACATCGTTCCCTCCCAACAAAGTCGTACAACTGCCGAAACGGGCATCAACCACCGGGTTTGGCAACATGACCGGTGGGTACAGCGAGACAAAGCCTCGACACCGATCGACGGTGTTGCCGCATGTTCGGTCGACGCCCCTAGCCGTGATCATCCCTCGGCAACCCGCCCAAACGAGTATACCTTGTGGCGTCACCTCCAGCGCCAGAGGTCGCTCCGCCGGACGGGTCTTCTCCGGCGCCGTCCGCATACGTCCGGTAACCGTCTGGCACACGGCTCCCGCTGAACGCAGGGCCCATCGTGGTAGTGCCAGGGGCAACCGGAACTGGCGTCGGCGATCGCGCGGTCGGTGCCGGCCGAAGCTGCATAGCGAGCCACCATCTGACGGCTCCGCCAACCGGCGAGGCGCATGAGATCAGTCTCCTGCATGCCAGCGGATAGCAGCGTGTGGGCGAAGAGATGGCGGAAGGCGTGGGCACCGATTCGGGGCAAGCCTGCCGCTTCGCTTCGTCGCTCGAGGATGTCGCCGATGCCGTCGCTCCGGACCGGGCCATTGTGGCCGAGCCAAAGTTCGGGCCGTCCAGCGTCGCGATGGGCTCGGCGCTCCCGCAGGTAGCGATCGAGCGCCTGAGCGGTTCGCGCGCAGCCACGGCAAGGTCGGCGCTTCTGAGCTGACGACTCGGCGGGCGGTCGCGAGGGCCGAGCATGCATTCGCCACCTGGCCACCGCGGGTGTATCCGCCGTTTCGTCGCCACAGCACCCCGCTAAGGCAAGACGCGGCCCAAATCCAGCGTCACCTGGCCCGTGAATGGGTCGACGAAAGCAAACCCGTAATGGTTCTCGGCCCCGACTCCCTGGACTACTTCCAGCGTCCATTCGCCTGGGACGATGCCTCCAGTTCTGAGGCTTATGTTCACAGTGGTCCATGTGCTCTCGGGCTCTGTTGCAAGCCAGGCCTCGAACTGCGGGTCAGCCAAGGCGGCGTCGATGACCTGACCCTTGCTCAGGACCTTTGGCGCGTGACCGGCGACATGAACGCTACCCGCGACGTGAAGCAGCTTGTCAACGGGAACCCCCAATCCATACTCGAACTGCCCCTCGGTGAAACCGGCGAAGTGGGCCGGATATCCTTCCGGACCCATCAATGTGATGGTGAATGAGACATCACCAGGAACAGCCGGGACGCCCTCGATAAGGTTGGCGGTCCATGACAGGGTGCTCTCAATCGTCTGGGCAGGCAGGAGCTTCAGTAGGGTTATTCCTGGCTCGCATGACACGCTATAGATGGCAGCCGGAATGTTGTCAGATTGATCGCCCCCGACGTTGCCCTTGCCAAGGGCATCTGCCTTCAAGTCGGCCTTGATGCCGGTCCAAGTCCTCCCGATCGGCTCCAGGGGTAGCGACGCCGTCGTGTTCATCTCCACGGCCCCCGGGCAAGGGGCGAAATACGTAATCTCGGTCGTCCGACCGTTGTGGATCGTGACGTCGATCGTCACCTTGCCGCCAGGCTCAACGTTGGTGCGATCGAAGCGAGCGGTAAGCGAAAGGCCGTCCTGAGTCGAGGCCAAGGTCTGTCCGGTAGTCTCGTCAGGGGTCGCGGACGCGGTCGAGGCGGTGGGGGACATGGATGTCGGCCCCGCGGCCGGTCGTTGAGATCCCGGGCCGAGCACCACGGCAGCGAGGACGATTACCGCGCCGATGCCAACGATGGAGCCGGCCCCAGCCATTCGGAGCCTCGTGGGCCGCCTGATTGGCTTCGCCAGGTCGGCCCTCCGCTCGCGCCGGGGGGCAGGTCTCGAGATCAATCGTTCGCCAGCCGCAAACCGACGTCGCAGGCCGTTCCAGATTTCGTCGTCGGAGATGTCGTGTGTCATGCCCAAAGCTCCCGGTGACTGCGCAGTTTCGCAATAGCTCGCGACACGAGCGTGCGAAAACCCGATGGTGAGATTCCGAGCACGAGGGCCGCGCCCGCATCGCCGAGGTCGTCTAGATAGCGCAGGCTCAGCGCTTCGCGTTCGCGGGTCGAGAGGATGCCCTCCATCTGGCGCAGCCACAGGCGAAACTCGACGGCCGCGAGGGCGCCGCTGTCGCCGGCGGGTTCATGGCCGTGCTCCGGCAATGGCAGCCAGGCGATGAGCCGGGCTCGACGGCGGCGCCCAAGGACGATCCGCCGACAGATGACCAGCAGCCACGGCAACGGCGGGCCGTTCGGGCCATTTCCCGAGTTCCAGGCTCGATAGGCTCGATCGAACGTCTCCGCCGCAGTCTCCTCAGCTTCACCGGCATCGCGGAGCATGGTCAAGGCGTACCAGCAGACGCGTTGGTAGTGTGCCTCGAACGCAGCCTCGAAGTCGGCCGACTCCGACGAAAGAGCGACGGATCCACCTGGCCCTGGCGACAGGGACAGCCGCTCAACTGTCACTTGCGACCCTTCACGCTGCGCTTCCGTTAGTAACCCCTGTTCTGCTTCTGGTGAGACTGAGACTGTCAATGATAAGGATGCGCGGCGAGGCCAAAATGTCCCAAGACTTGTGCGCGATTTCGCCCGTGTCTGACCTGATTGCCGCTGCCATGTGCGCTGAGAGATCCCGCCGGGGCGTCTTGAAGGTCCCAGATCGACTGGCGGACCCTCCGCCGTACGCGCGGCAGGAGTCGTGTCGTGCAATGCGGACCATAGCCCGCCGCTAGGGAGACGAAAATCGTCGTCTTCCTGAGCGCGTGATGTAGTGGTGGGATCAGGTCGGTCTGGGCGATCGAGTTCCGCTAAACGCCACCGTCGAGCCGATGGGCAAGCACATCGTGCTGTATCGACATCGCAAGCGAGTCCGAGAGTTGAGTTCTCCGCTGTCTGCAGGCGAACCTCAGAGCTAGGTCAGCACGCCTTCCAGGTGTTGCTCATCGTGTTGCTGGACGTAATGCCCGATGTGGTCGACTCTGTTGTACCACCAGACCCCAAACCATTAGTGGTGATGCTGATGTTCCACTTGGTCGGCTCTGGGTAGGCGTTCGTCCAAGTTGGGTATGAGTTGCTGTGCTGAACTTTCATTGCCGACCAATGAGTCGCGCCGTAGTTCAAGAGAGGCGCACTCCTTCTCTCGTCAATCCACTCTGCACTAACCTCTGGGATCGTCCCGATAGCAGGAAGGAACCCGGAGACATCCATGTTGTAGTCGGCAAACTGGTTAGTCGTGTCATTCCATTCCAGGAAGTACATGGTGAAGTTGACACTCGAATAACTCACTTGCGCAAACATCGAGTCGTTCGGGGAAACCGTGAAAGGCCAATTGACAGCATCGTAGTATTGACCGTTAACCTCCGCCTCGTACCAAGCTCTAATGGACCCATTCGCCCAGATACCAGTGCCGGTCTGGAAGAAGTCCTGAAGCGAGTTGGTGTCACCGCCCAAACCGACCCAGGAAGAAACTGTCGCCTGGGACTGGCAGTAGCCGTTAACAATTTGCGGCTGCCTGAAGTTGGCCTCGACACCCCTAAAGAGGTACGCCGGTTGCGATCGCACTTCCACGCCGCCCCAGATCTGGTTGTACGCCGCGTAGCTTGTGTATTTGTTAATCGGGTCCTTGCACAAGCCACGAGATCGATTCCACCAGAGGCCGCTGACTTTCGAGGTCCAAGCGGCAAGGTCGCTGCCCGCGGCTGGACGCACTGGCAGATGATGCCGCGCCAGTATCGTGTCAGTTGCAGAAGAGGGCACAAATCCAATCGGCGGTAGTTCCTGGTAGCCCTTAACCCCGTCGATCTCGTAATTTACGCGGATCCAGCCGTCATCTTCAACCGTGCTGGAAACTGGCAGCTGAAGTTCGTCCCCGCTAGCGCAACTCGCGACGGGCATTCCGGCCGCTGGATCGACTGTTGATGCGGCTGCCGCAGGCAATCTGACCAGCAGGATGGACCCAGCCATCAACACTGCGGGCCACAAGCGCCAGGTCACGATACGGGCCCGGTTTTCAGACTTCATGCTGTCCCCCCTTCACGTCAACTACGCAAGTTCCACAATCTTGCCGGATAGCTTGTCTCGCTGGGGCGCCTCGTCCGGAGATTCCGCTCTCCGGCGAGTCAACAGAGAATGGTCCGGAGACAGAGCGTCCGTCAATAGGTCAACAGACGTGAGGGCACAATCCTCACGTCAAGTCGGCGCTGGCCGGCGTTCGCATCAATAGGCAGCGTGTGATGGCCACACCGACGAAGAGACGGGCGCTGCGTTCAGCGGGGGCGATGACAGCGCAACGGAGCTCGCGTCAGTACTTATCGCTCGGGGCGATCCTCCGATAGGCGGCGATCGCCCGGTCGGTGCCGGCAGAGGCTGCGTAGCGAGCCACCATCTGGCGGCTCCGCCAACCGGCCAGGCGCATGAGGTCGGTCTCCTGCATGCCGGCGGATAGCAGCGTGTGGGCGAAGAGATGCCGGAAGGCATGGGCGCCGATGCGGGGCAAGCCTGCCGCTTCGCTTCGTCGTTCGAGGATGTCGCCGATGCCGTCACTCCGAACCGGACCATTGTGGCCGAGCCAAAGTTCGGGCCGCGCGGCGTCGCGATGAGCTCGGCGTTCCCGCAGGTAGCGGTCGAGCGCCTGGGCGGTCCGAGGCCCGAACGTGATGATCCGAGGCCGACGGCCCTTGCCGAGCACGGTCGCGGTCTTCTCCCGCAGATCGATCGCGTCGACCGTAAGGCCCGCGATCTCGCTCCTCCTCGCGCCTGAGTCCAGGAGCAGGCGGATGAGGGCGGCATCGCGACGGTCGTTGAATAGACGGCCTTCGCAGGCACGCAGAAGGGTCCGGACGGCGTCCTCGCCGAGCAACGGGACCGGCTCCTCCGGCACGCGCGGCGGGCGCATCCGGACCATCGGCGACGCCTCGGTCAGCTCCTCCTGGGCCAGCCAGTCGAAGAAGCGCTTGAGGGCGAGGTACCGGTTGCGGGCGGTGTTGGGCCGCCAGCGGGAGATCTGGTCGGCGATGAACGCCTCGACGTGCTCGCGTCGAATCCGTGCGGGCTCGGTGGGCATCGCCCGATCGACGAGGAATCTGCCCAGGAGCGCGACGGCTTCCTCGTAGGTTCGGAGGGTTTTGGGCGCGAGATTCTCGGCCTCGCAGGAGAGCAGGAACGAATCGAGCTCGGCCT
>CAZRUC010000004.1:5046-20525 GCA_964603175.1 uncultured Anaerolineaceae bacterium | reverse complement strand
GCGCCGTCCATCGCGCCGTAGAAGTCCGATTCCTTTTCTATGGCACGACGCCGGCCGCGAGCCTCGTCCGGCGTGATCAGGCCGGCGTTGAGATCCGCATCGATGCTCATCTGCTTACCGGGCATCGCGTCGAGGGTGAACCGGGCCGCGACCTCACTGACCCTGCCTGCGCCGTTCGTGATCACGACGTACTGGATGACGACGAGGATCAGGAACACGACGATGCCGACGACCGTGTTCCCGCCGACGACCACTTTCCCAAAGGCGCTGATGACCTCGCCGGCATGGGCGTTGAGGAGGATCAGGCGCGCGGCCGATACGTTGAGGCCGAGCCGGAACAGCGTCGCGATCAAGAGCAGGGGCGGGAACGAGCTGAACTCGAGTGGCTCGCGGATGTTGAGGCTGACCAGCAGGATCGTCAGCGAGAAGGTCAAGTTCAGGACGATCAGGACGTCGAGCAGCATCGGAGGCAGCGGGATGATCATCATCGCCACGATGCCGACCACGGCCGCAGCCAGGAACCCGTCGCTCCGGTGGAGGACTGACGGGCCGGAAGCCGTTTGCGTTGTCATCGCTCTGGTTCCTCGTCGTCGGAATGGGCGTTGATGTCGGTCGCGGTTTCCGATTGCCCGCCGATGCCTGCCGGGCCGGCATCGAATTCGGCGAGCTCCTGGGGAGTCACGTCGCGGAGTTCGTCCTGGGCCAGGGCGTTCGCGAGCGCCTCCTCGTCGACCTCCGGGTCGGGTTCGCCGCCGAGGCCCTCAGTCCACTGCGCAGCCGACGCGTCGGCCCACCAGGGCCGCAGCGCAAGGCCGGATCCGGCGGCGCGGTTCTGCTCGGCTGCCCAACCACGGGCCGGGCGGCGCCCGCCGCTGGGCCGCGCACCCACGGCGAATCGCGCTTGATGAACGAGTACCAGCAGTCGAGCCACGGCCCGGTAGAGATGGGCCGGAACCTCGGCGCCGAGGGGGCGAGAGAACAACGCGCGGGCCAGAGGCTTGTCTTCGACGATCGGCACCTTGTTGTCGCGCGCGATCTGCTTGATCCGCTCCGCCATCAGGCGCTGGCCTTTGCCCACGATCTTGGGGGCGCGCATCGTCAGCGAGTCGTACTTCAGGGCGACCGCCAGAGTCGTCGGGTTGGTGACCACGACGTCGGAGGTCGGGATAGCGTCCATCATTCTGGCGAACGCCATCTGGCGGGCACGCCGCTTCCGGGCACCGCGGACCTGCGGGTCGCCTTCCTGCTCCCTGTACTCCTGCTTGACCTCCTGCTTCGTCATCTTGATCGATTGAGAAGCCTTGCGGCGCTGAACCACGAAGTCGACCAGCGCCACCACGGCAAGCAGGACCGTGATGGTCAGGCCGAGCTGGAAGATGGCCGAGAGACAGCTGCCGGCGATCGTCGTGGCGCTCGAGCCCGCGGTCGAAACTATGGCAGGCACCCTGCTGCCTACCACCTGCCATGAGATCACGAGCAGGATGGCCAGCTTGGCGGATGAAAGTCCGAGCCGGACCATGGCCTGGCGATCGGCGATGCGCTTCAGACCGGCTAGCGGGTTCATACGGCTGACATCGAAACGGATCGCTCGAGGCGAGAAGACGAGGCCACCCGAAACCAGGTTGCCTGCCACGCCGGCGATGAGCACGAGCATGGCCAGGGGCATGATCAGCAGAAGCGTCGTCACGAACGCGTCGCCGGTCTGGGACATGAGCTGCGCGCTGGTGGCGCGCGGATCCAGCCCCAGGACCGAGGCCTGCGTCTTGGAAACCAGCGTGGCGGCAGCCCCGGGCAGCATGGCGGCCAGAGCCAGCGTCCCGACGGCCAGCGTCATGCCCATGGACAGTTCCCAGCTTCGTCCGATGCCCTGCCCCTTGGCGCGGGCTTCGTCGCGCTTTCTCGGGGTAGGAGCTTCTGTGCGCTCAGGCATGTCTCTCCTACACCGAGATGGCGCCGCCGGTGGCGGCTTGGAAGATGAAGCGATAGATGGACCCGGCACCGGCGATGAGGCTCGGCATCGCCATCGAGAGAACGGCGATGCCGGCCAGGATCTTCAGCGGCAGGCCGAGGATGAAGACGTTGATCTGCGGAATGGCGCGGGCCAGCAGGGCCACGGAAAGCTCCACGAGCAGCAGGACGAGCGCGATCGGCAGGGCCACGCGAACGCCGAGCTCGAGGGCCATCGCAATCGTTTGGGCTCCGAGGATCGGCAGGGCGGCAGGCCATCCGCCCCCGACGGGGTATGTAACGAACGAGTGGGCCAGAGCCTGGACGACGGCGAGGTGCAGTCCCATCGCCAGGAATAGCAGGCCCGCGAAGACCGAGAAGAAGGGGTCGATCGCGGTCGAGGAATCCTGCTCTGTGGGGCTGAAGATCGCTCCCAGCGAGAGGCCCAACTGGATGGAGATCACTCGTCCGGCGAGCTCGATCGCCTCGAAGGCCATCGAAAGGATGAAGCCCAGAGAGAGGCCGATGATGAGCTCTATCGGTGCAGCCATGATCAGCGGCGCCGACCCGGCGGTTGCTCCGGCGCCCTTCACGAGCGCCACGGTGAAGGCGGCCGAGATCCCGAACTTGACCAGGGTAGGTACGGAGTGGTGGCCGAAGATCGGCGCAGTGAAGACGAGCCCGCTGCAGCGGAGCATGACCAGGAAGAGCATGGCGGCCTGACCGCCGCTGACGGAAACGGTCATTGGGTACCCGCCTCCGCCACCAGCTGGAAGATGTACCGCGTGAAGTCCGACAGCTGGCCGATCATCGCCGGCCCGAGCATCAGCAGCACCAGGGCCACGACCAGCAGCTTGGGCACGAAGGTCAGGGTCGCCTCGTTGATCTGAGTGGCGGCCTGCAGGATCGAGATCACCAGGCCGACCGCCATCGAAACGAGGACGATCGGTCCGCCGACCATCAACGTCGTGTAGAGGGCCCTCTGCATCACGGCCCCAACGTCGCCTGCGCTCATCGGCGGGTCCTCATCCGAAGCTCCTGACGAGCGACTGCACGATGAGCACCCAGCCGTCCACCATGACGAAGAGCAGGAGCTTGAAGGGCAGGGCGATCTGCGTCGGCGAGACCATCACCATGCCCATCGACATGAGCGCAGATGCGACCACTAGATCGATGATCAGGAACGGGATGTAGAGCAGGAAGCCCATCGTGAACGCGGTCTTCAGCTCGCTAACCACGAAAGCCGGGAGCAGCACCTCGATAGCCACGTCGTCGGCGGTCGCCGGTCGCGGCTCCTTCGAAAGGCCGATGAAGACCTGCAGGTCTTCCTCACGCGTCTCCTTGAGCATGAACGTGCGGAACGGCGCTATGCCCTTCTGGATCGCGGTGCTCTGGTCCATCGTGTTGGCCAGGTAGGGCTGGAGCGCATCGTTGTTCGCCTGCGTCAGCGTCGGCGCCATCACGAACATCGTCAGGAAGAACGAGAGGCCCAGGATGACCTGGTTCGGAGGCAGGTTGGGGATGCCGATCGCGCTTCGGAGCAGCGACAGCACGACGACGATGCGGGTGAAGCTCGTTGCCAGCATCAGGATGGCCGGCACCAGCGAGAGCACGGTGAGTGCCAGCAGCAGCTCGAGCGATAGGGCGAACTGCCCGTTGCCACTCGATGCCTGGCCGTCGCCGATCTTGACCGAGATATCCGAAGCGCCGTTGGTCGAGGTGCAGCCGGCGACGAGCAGCGCGGCCAGGCCGAGAAGCAGGACCAGGCGCAGGCGGCGGTTCATCTGACCCTGCCCCCGCCCAGGAGCTTGAAGAGGCCAGCCCCAAACCGGTCCAGCGGAGCGAGAAGCGCATCCAGCGCGGACGCCAGGCCGGGCTTGGCGCTGGGATCCGCGGCCGCGGCTACGCTCTGGGCGTCGGCTGCGGCAAGTGCGGCCTCCGCTTCCGGATCGTGGAGTTCGGTTGCGTCGAGCTCGGCGAGCGAAACCATGCCGCTGGGAGTGAGCCCGATCACCAGCCTGCGACCGCCAACCGCGACGAGGTGGAGCGACGCCTTCGAAGCGATCGAGCGGGATTCGAGGACTACCAGGCTGCTGCTGCTCTTCTTAGCTGCGGTGCCCTGCGCGCGGCCCAGAACTCGCAGCGTAACGAAGAGCAGGATCAGGACGAGGGAACCCTTCGTGATCAGGTCGACCACGTTGAGGCCGCCGACCGATCCCCCGACGCCCCAATCCGTCCCGACGCCCGTAGCCGTCGCCTGGCCGGCGTGCGACCCACCGGGCTGGAGCGCGCCGACGATCCAGACGATCGCGATGGCGGCCACGATCGCGGCCAGTGCGAGACGACGGCCGGTAGTTGCGCGCGCAAAGCCGGACAACCGCACCATGGTGCGGTCCCATGCGGCCGAGCGGCGCGCGTCGATCATGGTCAGCGTCCCGCCGGAGTGAGCCGCTGCTGGCGAGAGACCACGTCGGTGATGCGGACGCCGAAGTTCTCGTCGACGACCACGACCTCACCCGAGGCGATGGGCCGGCCGTTTATCAGGACGTCGACTTTCTCACCGGCCAGCTTGTCGAGCTCGATGATCGAGCCGGGCGTCAGGGCGAGGACCTCGCGAATGGCGAGGGTGGTCCGGCCGATTTCGACTGCGACCTGCAGGTTTACGCCCAGGAGGAGATCGATGTTGTAGCCGGACTGACCGCTCGGGGCCGGGGTCAGCTCGTGGAATTGCGCTGTGCGAACGTTCGGCTGCTGCAGCGCCGGCATGCCTCCGTTTCCGCCGTTCCCCGAAGCGGGGGCGTAGCTCGGCGATGGTGCCGAAGGGACCGTCCGCGACACGTTCGGCAAAGTGACCTCCTGGGGTCGTTGGGTGGCAGGCGACGCAGCCGGCGGGGCAACCGGCGTTTCCGCGGCGAGTGCCTGGAGGGCGCTGATGTGAGCTGCCAGCTCGCCCGCGACCGCCGCGTCGTATGCCGAAACGAGAATGACTTCCTCGTTGTCGACCGCGGTCAGGGGCAGACGCAGCAGCAGCAAGGGCGCATCTGTGCTGGAGAACTCGACCGGGGCGCCGAGCCTGAGGGCCTCGCCCAAGATGGCTTCGAAGCCTCCACTCAACGCCTCGAGGACCAGGTCCTGGAGCCGTTCGGCGGTGTAGACGTTGCCGCCGATCTTGTTGCCCTTGGCCGGGTCGAGGGCGGCCCACGAACCCCGACGATCGGTACCCAACAACTCGAACGACTGCGCCGCAGCGAGCGGTGTGGGCGCATCGCCCGGAGTGGCATTCCCGACGAGCAGCTCGCCGACCGTGACCGAGCACAGCGCGTCCGCCGAGACGGTCTCCGCGATGGCCGACTTCAGCATCGGCCAGAGTTCGAGGAGCGGGGCTCCAGGGCCAAGTGTTTGACTGTCAGCCGCCTGCCAGTTGAGAGATTCCCAGCTCACATCAAGCCTCCATGGGCTGAAGCGGTGTCACCAAACGCAGGGCGATTCGATCCCCTACTCGACCCGGGATCGCCCACGCCTGGGCCTGGTCCGAGATGGCGATAAGGACGGGCTCGTCGAAGTGCTCGTCGAAGCGGATGACGTCACCCGGTTGGAGCTCGGTCAGAGCCTCCACCGGAATGTCCACGGATCTGAGGGAGGCTGTCACGGGGATCTCGACGGCCAGAAGCTCGGCCTCGAGAATGTCGCGGACGCTGGAGGCTCCCTGCGCCGCCTGACGTCGCTGCGAATACCACATCGTTGCGGCGAGCCGCGGCAATACCGGCTCGAGAGTGGCGTACGGGTAGCAGATCGTCATCGGGGCCGTCTGGCCGGCGAACCGTACTTCGTACGTCAGGACCGCCACGACCTCAGTGGGCGGTGCCAGCCTGAGCAGGATGGGAGTGTGGGCTGTCTCGGTGATCGCTACTTCCAGGGCCTGCAGGTGAGCCCAGCCCTCGACCAGCGCTTGCGGCAAGTTGGACACGACCCGCGCTATAAGGTCCGACTCCAGAGGCGTCGGCTCGTGCCGGTCCGTGGGCATGCGGCCGGGTCCGCCCAGTACCCGATCCATCGCGGCAAAGGCCATCCCGAGGTCCAGATCGATCATGAAGGGACCGGCCAGACCGGTGCTGGCCATGACGATGAGCTGCGTCGGCAGGTTCAGCTGGTTCACGTAGTCGTCGAAGATGAGCTGATCGGTCCCGGCCAGCTGGATCACGACCGGGCCGCGCAGGAAGGACGAGAGGCGGGCCGCCGCGATGCGGCCGACATTCTCGTGGATCGCCTGGAGCGTTCGCAGCTGCTCGTTCGAGAACTTGGCCGGCCGCCGGAAGTCGTAGGTCTTGACCAGACGACCATCGGCGTTGAGAGACGACGGCTGATCGTCGGGCGGCATGGAGCCGTCCGCAACCGCTCCCAGGAGCGCATCGATCTCAGCCTGTGAAAGCATCTGACAGTCGCCTACTGCATCACGAAGTCGGTGAAGTAAATGTCGATGACCTTCTCGTCGCTCAGGACTTTTCGCATCGCGATCAGGAGCTCCGCCTTGAGCTTCGCCCGACCGTCGGCACTGGTCAGAGACGAGGAGTCATGCGAGGAGACGGCCGAGCCGAGCGCGTCGAGCAGCAGCGGGACGTCCTGGCTGATCTTGTCGGTCTCGGTCTTCTCTTCCTTAGCGCGTCCGTCGCCACTGAGGCTGTAGAAACTCGAGCTCTCAGGGCGCAGCTCGATCGTCACCGCGACCTTGGCGTACTTGTAGCCCCCGGCCGGGGCGGCAGTGAGGTTGATGACGCGGCTATCGAGGGCGAGCATCGGGCCGTGCTGACCTGGGCTCGGCAGTGCAATCTGCGGAGGAGCGGCTTTGGCGCCCGACATCGACATGAAGACAAAGGCGCCTGCGGCGGCGAGCCCTAGCGGTACGCCCAGGATCAGAATTGCGCGCCGGCCGTGGGGAATTGGCAGTTTCACGAACGAATCTCCTTGGCGGTCATCCGAACGATGGCTGCACGGCCGGGCTCGGCGTGCTGCCACTCCCCGTGGGATAGAGGATCACGACGTCGACGCGGCGGTTCTTGGTCCGAGACGCGTCGTCGGTGTTCGGGAGGATGGGGTTGTACTGGGCATACCCGGTTGCGGAGAGTCGATCGGGGGAGATCCCGAATTGGGTCATGGCGCTGAGTACCGCAAGAGATCGGGCCGTCGAGAGCTCCCAGTTGTCCGCGTAGAGGCCGCCGTCCGGCGGCTGATCGTCGGTGTTGCCTTCGACACGAATGTTGTTTGGCAGCGACTTGACGATGCCCGCGACCTTCTGGACCACGTCCAGAGCGTGGTTGTCCAGGTGGGCGCGGCCCGACGAGAAGAGCAACGCGTCGTTGAGGCGGATGACAATCCCATCCGGCGCGAGTCCGACCTCGACATCGGCGCCGAGGCCCTGGCCGATCGCGTAATCCTCGAGGGCGGCCTTGATCTGGCGCATGTCGGTCGCGGCCGCTGTCGCGTTGGTGTCGTAGGTCTGGTTGATCTCGGTCGTGTCCTGACCGTCGGTGATCGTTATGGGCTGTTGGCCCGTCATGACGTCGGCGTTGAAGGCCGCCGACACGGACTGGGCCAGAGCCACGAACTTGCGGATATCGGTCGTGCTGATTGCGTACATGACCACGAAGAGCACGAACAGGAGCGTGATCAGGTCGGAGTAGGTCAGCAGCCAGCGCTCGTCGTTCTCGTGCGGAGACTCGAGGCGGGCGCGCTTGCGTCGAGGCATCAGGCGGGTTCCGCCACGGCCGCGCCCTCTGGTGCGGACTCGGCAGCCTCGGCTTGGACCTTCTCCGGACCGGCGTGGGCGCGCAGCTTCTGGGCGACGATGCGTGGGTTGTCGCCGGCTTGAATGGCCAGGATTGCGGCAAGCGCGAGCCGGCGTTCCGTGGCTTCGTTCAGGTCCTTGCTCTTGAGATTGGCCGAAACGGGCAGCCACAGGATGTTCGCGGCGCCGACTCCGAACAGGGTAGCGATGAAGGCGGTCGCGATCGACTCGCCAAGGCCGGAAGGATCGGCCAGGTTCGAGAGGACGCTCACCAGGCCCATGACAGTGCCGAGGACGCCGAATGTGGGCGAATAGCCGCCCATCTTGGCGAACATGTCGATGCCCTTCATGTGGCGCCCCTGCATCGACTCGATCTCGATCTCGAGGATTTCCTCGACGGTGTCGGGCTCGAGGCCGTCGATCACCATCTGCAGGCCGTGACGGATGAACTGGTCCTGGACGGCCTCGACTTCGCTTTCCAGCGCGAGAAGGCCTTCACGGCGCGCCCGCTCGGCGAACTTGACGAGCATCTCCCGGATGCTGTCCATGTCACTGACACGCGGCTTCATGCTCATCCCAACGAGCTTTGGGAAGGTCATGAACTGCTTGAGGGAGGTCGAGGCGATCGTGGCCCCGAACGTCGCACCGAAGATCAGCAGGATGGCGGACGGATTCAGGAACGCCATGGGCGAGCCGCCGTCCAGGACGTCGGCAACCATCATGGCGCCGACGCAGATCATGATTCCCAGCCCGCCGTCCATAACCCGCCCTAACCCTTGCTGGGTTCGCTGTAGGCGCGCAAACGCCCACGGTTGGGATGTTCGTAGAGCGCCGGGTCGTGTTCGGTCGGGGGGTCGTACGCGCGCCGTCCGCCGAAGCGGGCGTCGACGTGCAGCGAGCGCTGGTAGAAGTGGAACCGGATGGCGATTTCGGTCGCGGTCTCACGCACGAGCAGCTTCTTGCCGTCGGCGAGTGTGATGACCGTGTCCGGGGTCTCCTCGATCACTTCGATGCGGTCGGGGTTGACCAGGACGGCAGTTCCGTCGGTGCGCGTCAACGGGATCATGGTCAGGCCAGACTGCCCGTCAGAGCCAGCCGCATGAGGCCGGCCCTGGAACGGACGTTGAGCTTGCGGCTGAGGTTGGCCCGGTGCGCTTCGACGGTCTTTACCGACAGGACCAGCGTCTCGGCGATCTCGCGATTCGAGAGTCCCTGACCGATGAGGTACAGCATCTCCCGCTCGCGCGGGGTGAGAAGCGAGACCGGGCCCTCATCCACGAGAGCTGCGTCGAGGGACTCGCCTACACTCGGGAAGCCGGCCACGATCGGGCCGAGGCCGTCCATCACTCGCCGAACCACCACCAGGAAGGTCTCGCGGTTGATGTTGTCCAGCAGCATCGCGGCGTCGACGCCTGCCGATATGCAGTCGGCCGGCGCAACTTCGCGACCGCGGGTCACGAGGGCGATCAGCCTGGGACGAGGCCATAGCGCCGCGAGCAGCCGCCCGACCTCCGGTCCATCACTGGGCGTGAAGTCGAAAAGGACGAGCTGAGGGTGCACATCTGACGCAAGGCGGAAAGCTTCGTACACGGATCCGGCGCTTGCGACCTCGCAGGCAGATCCGGCGGCAAGCATCGTGGAGACGCCCAGGCGGACGATCTCCGCCTTGTGAATGATCAGGGCATGCGTCGCGGCGCGGGACGGCCGTGGCGGCGTCGCCGCGCGGCCCGATCCACGCCGGTCCTGCATTGGATAGCTGGCGATCGACATCGGCCAATCCTTGGTCTACCGGTGCTACTTCGGACGGTTCAGCCCACTGGAAGAAGTGACACGTCCGGCGATTGGCCTAAAGCATTCGGCAGGGAACCCTTGTAGGTGTATTCCCGGCTTGAGCCGGTCGTTCGGGGAGTGACCGTCGCCCGCCGGCAGCGCCGGAGGTACTACTGGCGCCGTAGGGATGGGATTCCCAGTGCCATGTCGCGGCTGGTTCGCGACTCGGCCGTGAGTTCAGTATCGTTCGCCCTATGACGGCAGCCATCGAGACTGAGAAGCTCACCAAGTACTACGGGCGCTCACGGGGCGTCATGGACGTCGACCTGACGGTCGAGGCGGGCCAGATCTTCGGGTTCCTTGGGCCCAACGGGGCGGGCAAGTCGACCACGATCCGGCTGCTGCTGGATCTGATACGACCGACCAGCGGCCGCGCTCGTGTCTTGGGCATGGACGTGCACCGCGACCGGC
Source organism: uncultured Anaerolineaceae bacterium (assembly GCA_964603175.1). Taxonomy (GTDB): domain Bacteria; phylum Chloroflexota; class Limnocylindria; order Limnocylindrales; family CSP1-4; genus Fen-1039. The sequence continues at coordinate 10,555 of CAZRUC010000004.1, read as the reverse complement.
TGGCGATAGACCGGCGCGTGAGCTACGTCCCGGGAGAGTTGTCGCTCTATTCCGAGCTGACCGGTCGCCAGTTGCTGACCTACCTGGGCAACCTCCAGGGTCACGTCGATGCGGATTACCGCGAGACACTGATCCAGCGGCTCGAGCTGGACACGAGCAAGCGCATCAAGAGCCTGTCGCGCGGTAACAAACAGAAGGTCGGCCTGGTCGCGGCGTTCATGATTCGCCCCGACCTGCTCATCCTCGACGAGCCGACCGCCGGCTTGGACCCTTTCATCCAGCTCGAGTTCGAGCATCTCTGCGAGGAGGCGCGCACCGAGGGACGCACGGTCTTCATTTCCTCTCACCAGCTGCCCGAAGTCGAGCACTTGTGCGACCGAGTGGGGATCATCAGGGAGGGCCGGCTGCTCGCCGTGGAGTTGATTGCCTCACTCAAGGAACGGGCCTTGCGCCGCCTCGAGATCGATTTCGGCAGTGATATCCCGCTCGAGGCGTTCGCCAACTTGCCCGGGGTCCGGGACCTGACCGTCGACGGCGAGATCCTCCGTTGCACGGTCATGGGCAGCCTCGACGCGCTCGTCAAAACCGCCGCGCAATTCGAGGTCCGCAACGTGCGAAGCGTCGAGACGAGCCTCGAGGAGATCTTCCTGGCGTACTACGGTGCCGGCGACACCGGAGGCGCCGCCCAAGGCGTCGGAGGGGCCGGCCATGCTGCTGCGTAGCGTCTTCGGCAAGACGATCCGCGACCTTCGCTGGCCGACGTTCTGGGTCGGGCTCGGCATGGGCGCCATGACGGGCTACTTCGCCCTCCTCTACCCCACCTACTCGAAGCTGTTCGACCTCAACTCGATGCTGGCGAAGATGGGCCCGGCCGCCAAGCTGCTCGGTGCCGGGGGAGATGCGAGTTCGTTGGTCGGTTTCCTGCACCTCGAATTGTTCTCGATGATCCTGCCCGCGCTCATGGTCGCGTTTGCCGCCGGCATGGCGAGCGGATTTACGGCGGGCGAGGAGTCCCGAGGCACGATCGACGTCCTCCTGTCCTACCCTGTTTCGCGCCGGCGGGTCGTACTCGAGAAAGCCGTGGCCGTCGTGATCGGCTGCGTCGTCGCCGCCGTGACGGTGTGGGTTTTGGCCCTGGCCGGGGCGGCCGTCAGCTCCAGTCCACTGCCGCCGGATCGGCTTGCGGAGGCGCTGGTCATGTTGGTGCTGCTGGGCCTCGCCTTCGGTGCGATCGCGCTGGCGATCTCCGCAGCATCGGGCAACCGCGGCGCCGCAATCGGTGTGGCCGTCGGGCTCATGGTGGTGATGTATCTGATCGATGCTCTGGCGGCGATCGTCGATGGGCTCAACACAATTCGCCCACTCTCGTTGTTCCACTACTACATGGGCAACGATCCCCTGCGCAACGGCCTGAACCTGGGCGATGTCGCGGTTCTCGCAGCGGTCACGGGAGTGTTCCTCGTCGCCGCGCTGGTGGCCTTCGACCGTCGCGATCTGGCTGCATAACTCTCCCGGATACGCGGGGCGGGGGCTCGACATTGCGATGCCGAACGCGGACGTTGCGCCATGGCCTGTTCTCAGGCGGCGCCCGTAACCTAAGTCGATCTCATCGACCGCCAAATGTCTCCCGGCCACAACTCACATCCGAATATCGGAGCGTTAGCCTCCGCGATGAACGAACCCGCCTCGGCTGCCGTGCCGGGCGGGTTCGTTCCGTCATCTCCCCGCATACGGCTCGCAACCCCGCCGCAACGCTATGCGTGTCACAAGACAACCAAAGCGCAGCGCAATCGACGCTCGCGGGCCACTGACTCCGGAAGTGACCTCGCCGATCCTTACGTCAGGCACGGCAGCCACCGGTCACCTATGGATCGGGCGCAACAAGCCAAGCTGTGCCCGAACAGGAGGACCGACATGGCCGCTTCGCCAGGGACGGAAATGAAGAGAACCCTGACGATGACCGGGCTGACGATCAACGCCATGGCGCTTATCGCTCCCGGCGCGTTTCTCTGGACGACGTTCCAGGCACAGGTCGTTCAGCAGAACGGCGGCGCGACCACCGCGTCCGACATGCTCCCGGGCCTGCTGTTCGTCCTCGTGTTGGCGTTCCTGACCGCCTACTCGTACGCAGAGCTCTCCAACATCTACCCCGAGGCCGGAGCCGGCTCGTCCTACTACTTCGCGGAGGCCGCGTTTCTCGAGAGGGAAGAGGCGGTCCACTACAAATTCGCACGCCTCGCCAAGTTCATCGTCGGTTGGGTTTCACACCTGTATTACTGGATCTATCCGGGGATCATGGTCGCGTTCACCGCGACGCTGCTCGTCTACATCCTTGGCCTGTTCGGAGTAACACTCAGCTCGCCGATGGAGATCGCGGCAGCCTTCATCTTCTCGGGCTTCGTCGGCTTCATCGCCTACCGGGGCATCTCCGGTTCCACGATGACGGCCATCGTCATCAACGCCATCCAACTCACTGCGCTCGTTGCGTTTGCGGCACTGGCGATCATCTTCCGCCTCGGTCACCCCGACCTTGCGTACGCTCACGCGAACGCCGTCGACGTGGTGCTGCCGCACAACTTCACCAACGTGCTGTTCCAGGGCACGATCGCGATCCTCCTCCTGGTCGGGTTCGAGTCCGTGACCGCGTTGGGCGCCGAAGCGATCAACCCCAAGCGTGACGTGCGCCGGGCGGTTCTCCTGTCCCTGGCCATCCAGGGTGCTGTCGCGTACGTCATCGAGTACTTCGCCGCCAACTTCGTCGTCAACAGCTCGGTTACCGCCACCACGGCCGCCGGCGCGACGGTCAACGGTTATGGCGCGGCCGCAGCATCTGGGGCCCCGATAGGCGACATCGTCAGGTTCATCGGCGATCAAATGCTGGGCGGGACCGGTGTTGCCCTTACGCTCATCCTGGCGGTCAGCGTCCTGGTTGCGCTCATCGGCACCACGCTCGCCTGCCTCAACACGGGCGTCAGAATCACCTACGTCATGGGCCGCGACAAGGAAGTCCCGGGCCTGTTGGGCCTGCTCCACTTCCGCCACGCAACCCCGCACTATGGCGTCATTGCCCTGACGGTTATCTCGGCGGTCCTGGGCGGCTACGCGGTCCTCTCCGCCGACAACCTGCTCCAGATCACACTGGCCTCCAACACCGGCACGTTCCTCGTGTACGGCATGACGAACGGTCTCGTGCTGCTGGCCTTCGGGGGGCGTCACAAGCGAAATATCCTCAAACACGTCATCGTGCCGGTGGCCGGTCTCGTGGCCAACATAGGGATGCTCGCAGCGGTGGTATTCGAGAGCATTTCCTCGGGCGGCTCGACCCAGACCGACACGCTGATCGCCCTCGGGATCGTGGGTGTCTGGATCGTGATCGGCGCGGTCTGGTTGTACGCAAACTCGGCCGCCAGCAAGAAGAGCCTGCTGGTCACTCCGCAAACAATCAGCCCGGAGCGCTGATCGAGAGCCGAAACATAAGGCGTGTAAATCGCCGCCCTTGGAACGAGACCGCGCCGCGACAGGCTCCCCGTCGGCGCGGTTTCTTCCAGCCCGAAACCACGAGCAGGGACTATGCCTCGCAATACGTCGGATCCGTCACCTGACAGATGCAAGTCATGACGACAGTTCTCGCCGTCGAGTACGCGGGGCTGTCGGCGATCGGTCACGTCCGCGACCACAACGAGGACCGGCTCGGGTGGGCCGCTCTCGACGGAGAGTCTGCCTTCGTCACTCCGGCCGAGGAAGTGGCGCTGGCCCAATCGACGGCGACGTCGGAGCGCGGGCTCGTCTTCGCAGTCGCCGACGGCCTGGGCGGTTACGGCGGCGGCGAGGTCGCCGCGGGCCTTGCCGTAGAAGAACTCCTGGACCATACCCGGCATAACTTGAACGGTAGCGGCCGGCCCGCCGGCACCATCCGTTCCGCGTTCAACCGTGCCAATGAGGCAATCTTCAGCGCCGCCATCGCTGGGCAGGGCGGGCGCAAAATGCAGTCCACTTTAAGCGCCCTCGTGATCACTCCCGGCGAGGCGCACCTTGGCCACGTGGGCGACAGCCGCGTGTACCGCCGGCATGACGGAGAGGTGGAGCAGCTGACCACCGACCACAGCCAGGTCATGGAACTCCTGCGGCTCCACATCATCACGCCCGAGCAAGCGATCACCCATCCCGCTCGCTACGCCCTGACGCGATCCGTCGGCGGCGACATCACCATCCGGGTCGACATCCGAACCGAGCGTCTCGAATCGGGCGACTCGTTTCTGCTGTGCTCCGACGGGCTGTGGAGCAATGTCACGGCGAGCGAGATCACCGAAGCGCTGGGGCGGGATCCCGCCTCTGCCTGCGAACGGCTGGTGAAGCTCGCCCTGGAACGCGGCGGCGACGATAATGCGACGGCCATGGCCATCCGCGTCCGCGAGGCGGGAGAGCGGCCCGAAGCGCCACAGGGATGGCGGAGGTTGTTCTCGTGACATCGACGGAACTCCAGCCGGGCGCGATGCTCGACCAGTTCCGGATCGTCCGGGCCATCGGTCAAGGCGCCTACAGCGAGGTCTTCCTGGCCGAGGACGAGACCGGCCGCCAGGTCGTGCTGAAGTGCCCGCACGAGTCGATCATGGGGGACGTCGCGACCTTCGATCGGTTCCGGCGCGAACTCGAGATCTCGCGACATCTGAACCACCCGGGCATCCAGCATTCGATCGAGTTCAAGGCCGATCGAAGCCGTCCGTACATGGTCATGGAATACGTCGACGGCGAGACGCTGCGCGCGCTGCTGCATCGAGAAAAGAAGCTGACGGTCGACCAGGCCGTCGCTTTCGGCGAGCAGCTGGCATCGGCGATGGCCTACGCGCACTCGCGGGGGGTCTTCCACCGCGACTTGAAACCTGAAAACGTGCTGGTCACCCCGGATCGACATCTGGTAGTGACCGACTTCGGAGTTGCGCTGATGGCCGGCGCACGGCGGCTGACCTGGCGCTGGTTCTCGACGGCGCTCGGGACTCCGGATTACATGTCGCCCGAACAGATCCAGGGCAAACGCGGCGACGCGCGCTCGGACGTTTACGCCATCGGCGTGATGCTCTACGAGATGCTCGCCGGTCGCGTGCCCTGGGAAGGCGACAACGCCCTCGCGGTCATGAGCCAGCACATCAACGCACCGGTGCCGCCGCTGCATGAGTTCAATCCGGCGGTCCCGCCGCCGATAGACGGGATCGTTCGCAAGTGCTTGCGCAAGGTGCCCGACGAGCGCTACGAAGATGCCGAGTCGCTCCTGTCGGACCTGCAGCATTGGCGCGACCTACCCCTGACTCAGTTCATATTCGCGGACGAACCGGCGGCTGTCGCACCACGGTCGTCCGACCTGAGGCTGGTAATCCTCATCTTCGGAGTAAGCGCCGGCTTTCTGGCCGCCAGCGTATTTTTCGTCCTGATCGCCTATATCCTTGTCCATGCCCACCCGTAGCCGCGCAAGCGCGCCACAACCGCGCGGGAGGAACGAGATGCCCAAGAAGAC
>CAZRUC010000004.1:0-4946 GCA_964603175.1 uncultured Anaerolineaceae bacterium | reverse complement strand
GCATCGCCGAGCGATTGGCGGGCCCGTCAGCAAACCGGCGGCTCGGAAGCCACGGGCGCCGCGGGCTTTCCCGAGGCGGACCGGCGCGCCATCGAGCACATCCTGGCCTGCGTGCGTGAGGCCAAGATCCAGCAGGTCGAACTGCAGTTCTCCGACGTCACCGGCGCGGTCAAGACGGTGGCGGTGCCGGCCCGGCGTCTCGCTCATGTCCTGACGGCCGGCGAGTGGTTCGACGGATCGGCCATAGAAGGCTTCGCCAGAGAAGTCGAGTCGGACATGTACCTCCGGCCCGATCCCTCAACGTTCTCGGTGATCGAGCCCGCGGGCGTCCCATGCGCGCGGCTCATATGCGAAGTCGTCACTCCCAGCGGCGAACCGTATCCCGGCGATGCCCGGGGCGTGCTCCGGGCGCTGCTCGAACAGGCCGAAACCGCGGGGCTCGGTTACCTCGTTGCTCCCGAGGTCGAGTTCTTCCTGTTCCCCGCGGGCGACGGTATCGGGCCGCTGGCCGACGATCCGAGCAGCTACTTCGAGCGAAGCCGCGGGCGATCGCGCCAGGTCGAGCTGGAGATCGTGGCCGCTCTTGAAACGCTCGGGATCAGGATCGAGTCCAGCCACCACGAAGTGGCAAGCGGACAGTTCGAGCTGGACCTGCCGCTGCTGCCGGCACTGGTGGCAGCCGACATGTTCACGACGCTCAAGCCGGCGGTCAAGGAGCTGGCCCGCGAGCGGGGCATGCAGGCCACGTTTATGCCGAAGCCGCTCGTCGATGCGGCAGGCTCGGGGATGCATACCCACCAGGTTCTGGTCGACAGGTCGGGGCGCAGCGTTTTCGACGATCCGGGCGATCCATACGGGCTGTCGGCCATCGCGAAAGCTTTTGCGGCCGGCCAGCTCGAGCATGCCCCCGGCATGTGCGCGCTCGTTGCGCCGGTGGTCAACTCGTACAAGCGGCTCGTGCCCGGCTACGAGGCGCCCGTCGCGGGTAGCTGGGGTCGCCACAGCCGCGGCGCGCTCATCCGAGTGCCCGCGCAGGTGCGGCTCGACAACCCGCCTGCCGACGTATTCGAGACGCGGCTGGAGTTGCGCCTCCCCGACCCGAGCTGCAACCCGTACCTCGCCTATACCGCCATGCTCGCGGCCGGCCTCGACGGCCTGGACCGTGGCTGCGAACTGGGACCGCCACTCGAGGAGATCGAGCACGGCTTCGGTGGCAGCGCTCACAGCGTGACCAAGCCACTGCCGGCCTCGCTCGGGGAAGCGCTGGCGGCGCTCGAAGACGACGACGTTCTGACCTCGGCGCTCGGCAGCGAGTTGATGGAGCTGTTCCGCTCGGCCAAGGGGCTCGAATGGGAGGCTTATCGCAGGCAGGTCACCGGGTGGGAGAGGGACACCTACTTCCAACGCTGCTAGTAGCGTTGTTTCGCGGCGTACCGTTTCGAAACCCGGGGCACCTCTCGCGATGGACGGCCTCGGGGTAACCTTGCGGCGGGGAAAGCTGCGGCCGGGCAGGCCGACACGGAGGTGGCGGTGCGCGTCTCGATCGGAATCGACCTGGGATCGTCTCGGGTCAAGCTGCTCGCGCTCGACCATGAGGGCAACGCGCTCGGCGTAACACTGGCCTCCTACGCCACTGAGTCCCGCGCCGCCGGCTACGCGGAGCAGAATCCCGACCGCTGGTGGGACGCGCTGCGGCTGGCCATGTCCGAACTCCTTTCGCGGCCCGCCCTGCGCGGCGCCGATGTCGCCGGCCTCGGCCTGACCGGCCAGATGCACGGCGCCGTCTTCCTCGACGAGTCGGGCTCGCCCGTACGGCCGGCGCTGATGTGGTCCGACGGCCGGGCAGAAGCCGAGACGTCCGAGATCGAGGAGATCATTCCTCGCAGCGAGTTGGTGGCCAGAACCGGGAACCGATCGAACGTCAGCTTCACCGCCCCCAAGATCATGTGGGTGGCCCGGCACGAAGAGGCGGTCTACGCCCGGACGAGATGGATCGTCCAGCCCAAGGACGCGTTGCGCTTCCGTCTCACCGGCGAGGTGGCCGGGGACGTCTCCGACGCGTCGGCGACGCTGCTATTCGACCTCAAGGCTCGTGCCTGGTCGGACGAGATCTGCCAGAGGCTGGGCATCGATCGGAACCTCCTCCCGCCACTCTCGGAGTCTGAGGCAAGAGCCGGATCGCTTCGGGAGGACGCCGCCCGAGCCCTCGGTCTTCCCGCAGGCATCGCCGTCGCGATCGGCGGGGCGGATGCGCCGGCAGCTGCTCTGGGCCTCGGCCTGGCTCGCGAAGCGAATACCGGCGGCCAGGTGCTCGTCTCGCTCGGAACCGGCGGCCAGGTGCTGGCGCCGGTAGCGGAGCCTCGGTTCGATCCCGAGGGAAGGATCCACGGCCTCTGCCACGTGGTGCCCGGCCAGTGGTGCGTCATGGCTGCGATCCTGTCGGCCGCGGCGGCGCTCGACTGGACCGTTCGACTGCTCACGCCCGAAGACCCGAACGGGCGCCGCGAGCTCCTTGCGGCGGCGGCGAAGGTACCCGCCGGAAGCGACGGGCTCCTGTTTCTGCCTTACATGCGCGGCGAGCGGACGCCTCACTTCGACCCCGCGGCTCGTGGCGCCCTTGTTGGCCTGCGCATGAGCCACGGCCCAGCCGAGATAACGCGTGCAGTCCTGGAGGGAGTGGCCTTCGCTCTCGCCGAGGGCCTGGACCTGATGCGTGGCGTAGGTGTGGAGGCAAGATCCGGGGTCGTCGCTGGCGGCGGTGTGAATCGCCTGTGGCAGCAGATCATCGCCGACGTGCTGGATATGCCGATGACGCTGGGAGCCACCGAACACGCTTCGGCAAGGGGCGCGGCGCTCCTGGGCGCGGTCGCGGCAGAGTTGATCCCGTCCTCGGCCGAGGTAACGCAGCCGCTACCCGCCGACACGCGAGTAATGGAGCCAATTCCGGCCAACGTCCGTCTCTACTCGGAACTCGCCGGCCCCTACCGCGAGCTGTACGGCCGCCTGCCCAAGTTCTAGATAGCGGTGCCCGCGACCACCACTTCTAGGGGAAACCCCTAATCGGCGGCGTGCTCACATCCGACTGCTTCGATATGGACCCAGTTGCCGCCGTCACTGCGAACTCGCTTTCCAGCGCGGAAGCCGTCGAGGCTGCTCTGGCGAACAACGGAGTCGGCGGCTCGGCGGCCCAGACACAAGCCCAGAAGCTGGGCCTGCCGCCGGTAGGACTCGCCGCCGCGGCTGCGGCCAACACTATTGACGCTCAGCTGGTCTCGACCCTGTGGAGCATCAATCCAGCCTCCGTCTCGGGTGTTTACGGTGGGGCCGCCGAGCCGGCCGGGCCCTTTTCCGGCGACACCCTGCTGGCCCTTCTCCAATCGCTGCCCGCGGCGAACGCCGAGCAAGCTCTGGCGCTGCTGGGCATTCCGACGCCCTCATTCGCGCACGGCGCCGGCTCAACCACGGCCAAGGCCGCCACGAACGCCAATGCTGTCGCTGCCGCCGCGGCCCCGTCGTCGGGTGGCTCGGACGTAGGCACGACCGTCGATCCTCTCTGGGGCGTCCGGGCCTGATCCCGTCTGACGCAGCTCGCCGATCTGTGGCACGCTCCTGACCTCAGAACGTCCTCCTCCGCGGAGCCCAGTGGCCCAGAACCCTGCACCCAACCCGTCATATCGAGCCCTGCTCGACGTCCCGTCGCTGGGGCGCGTGCTCTTGAGCATGCAGGTTTCGAGGATCGCCCAGTCGATGGTCTCGATCGTGGTGATCCTGTTCGCCTTGCAGCGGTACAACTCGCCGCAGCTCGCCGGCCTGGTCGCCTTCGCGAGCATCGCCCCCGGCATGGTCATAAGCCCCGTCGCCGGGGCGCTACTCGATCGCCACGGCCGCATTCGCCTGATCATCCTGGACTACGTCGTGGCCGCGGTGGCCTTGCTGCTCGTCGCCGGACTATCTCTGGCCGGCAGCCTGCCGGCACCGCTGCTCCTGGCTATTACGGCACTCGCCTCCCTCACCGGGCCACTGAGCGGCAGCGGCCTCCGGAGCCTGTTCCCGCTCCTCGTTCCCGAGCCGCTCTGGGAGAGGGTCAATGCCGTCGACTCGAATGGCTGGGTCCTCGCCACCGTCGTCGGGGCGCCGTTCGGGGCGGTGGCCGCGCAGATACTCGGGTTCGAGACGGCCCTGATGGTCATCGCCACCGGGTATGTGGTTGCCGCCGTGGTCATCTTCGGGGCGCCCGATCCGCGCACCGACGTCGCCTCGACCGGCTCGCTCTTCCTCGATGCCTGGCAGGGGCTCGTGTACACCTGGCGCAACCGGACATTGCGCTCGCTGGCGATCTCGCTTTCGGTGATGAACCTCTCCGGCGGCATGATCGAGATAGTGGTGCCCCTGCTCATCCTCAGGCGACTCGGCATGGGCCAGGACATGGTGGGCTACATGTTCGGACTGAGCGGCGCCTTCGGAGTGCTTTCCGCATTCCTCTCGGGCCGGATTCGGACGGAGGGCCGCGAGCGGCGGATGATCCTGTTGCCTGCGACGCTGTTCATCGGAACTTCGGCCATATTGCTCTGGCCGGCCGGGCTGCTCCCCATCGCGCTCTCGATGGCCTTGTGGGGGCTGTTCAACGGTCCGCTCGACATCGCGATGTTCACCCTGCGCCAGCGCACGACGGACCAGGCCTGGATGGGCCGCGCCTTCACGGTATCGATGAACCTGAACTTCTCGGGGTTTCCGGTGGGCGCGGCTCTCGCGGGCGTGCTGGTCGGCTTCTCGATCGAAGCGGCGATCGTTTTCGGCGTCGTCGCAAACATCACGGCAGCCCTGCTCGGATACTGGCTGATCCCCCGCAGCGACGACGTTTAGCTAGACGAGCGGCCGGCCGGCCGGGCGGGGCGGGGCCGGCGCTGCGGGGCTCGGTGGGGGCCTGGGTGCGGGCCGGAGTAAGG
>CAZRUC010000003.1:19493-21394 GCA_964603175.1 uncultured Anaerolineaceae bacterium | reverse complement strand
GACACGTCGGCGGGGGACCGGCCGGATTCCATCAGATCGGCACGGCGCTCGCGAACCAGACGAATTTCGTCGACACGAGCCCGGGTGGTACTACGAATGATTACCGGGTCATCGCCTACAACGTGGTCGGGGACTCGACGTCCGGCTCGGTTGCCGCGTCGGTCACTGGGACTCCGCCCGGGCAGCCGCTCGGCGTCACAGCCGGCGTCACCTCTGCCACCTCGGCGACGGTCAGCTGGTTGCCTCCGACCAGCGGCGCAACGACGATCGACGGCCGATCCTCGATCACGGGATACACGGTTACTTCGTCTCCGGGCGGGATCACTTGCCCGGCAAGTGCCAGCCCCTGCATAGTGACCGGGCTCACAACCGGAACTCGCTACACGTTCACCGTCACGGCGACCAACGGGGCCACGGGTGTGGCTTCGGTGCCTTCAAATGCGGTCGTCCCGGGGGTCGTTCCTCTCGCACCCAGGGTTGTTACTGCGGCGCCCGGCCCGGGCTCCGCGTTCGTGACCTGGGCCGCCCCGACGCTCCCGTCCAGTCCAATCTCTCCGATCATCGACTACACGGTGATCTCGAGCCCAGCCGGCGGCACCTGCACTGCGACCGGTGCGCTGGGCTGCCCGGTCACCGGCCTCACCAACGGAATCTCCTACACCTTCACGGTGACCGCCAGGAATGCGACCGGGTCCAGCGTGGCCTCGGCGGCATCCAATGCGGTGTTCCCCGCGGCTCCGCCTGATGCGCCGACGAACGTCACGATCACGCCCGGCAGTGGCCAGGCGCTTGTGAGCTGGCTCGCGCCAGCCCACACCGATCTGACCATCTCGGGCTACATCGCTACCTCGTCGCCGGGCGGTCTGACCTGCTCGACAACCACGCTCAACTGCACGATTACCGGCCTCACCAACGGCCTCGCGTACACGTTCAACGTCGGGGCAATCGTCCAGGTGACCGCGCCTGCGATGGTTCCATATGGCATGACTGCCCTGTCCGCGACTTCGAGCGTGACCCTGCCTGCGTCCGTGCCGGACGCCCCGCCATTCGTCATCGCGACTGCCGGCAACGCGGCGGCGGCGGTTGCCTGGGCGGCCCCGGTCAACACCGGCGGCTTCCCGATAACCGGCTACACGGTCACTGCCTCCGGCAGCGGCGGCCAGGGCTGTGCCACGACCGGGTTGACAACATGCACGGTCCTGAGCCTCGTCAACGGCGTCACGTACACGTTCACGGTCACGGCCACGACCAGCTTTGGCACGAGCCTTCCTTCCCAACCTTCGCCTGCCGTCACGCCGACGGGAGTGCCAGGCCCACCGACCTCAGTGTCCGCGGTTCCCGGTAACTCCAGCGCCTTGGTCAGCTGGTCGGCTCCGTCGAACAGCGTGGCCAGCTACACAGTTACATCCTCGCCGGGTGGCTTCACCTGTAGCACAAACTCAGGTTTGAGCTGCACGGTTACGGGCCTGACCAACGGCACCAGCTACACATTCACGGTCATCGCCACGAACTTGATCGGCCCGAGTCTTCCTTCTGGAGCATCGGCCGCGGTCATTCCGGCAACGATCCCGGGCGCTCCTGCCGGGGTAGGCGCAGCTGCACTCAACGGCGCTGCGTCGGTCTCGTGGCTCGCTCCGGCGAGCAACGGCGGCTCGCCGATCACCGGCTACACGGTCACCTCGTCGCCGGGAGGCTCCACCTGCAGCGCGCTGATACCCCAGACGTGCGTCGTCACCGGGCTCAGCAACGGGACTTCCTACACCTTTAGCGTCACTGCGACCAACGGCGTAGGCACGGGTCCCGCGTCCGTTGCGTCGGCGGCGGTGACCCCGTACACCGGGGCCGGCTACTTCCCGATCACTCCGAACCGGATCGCCGACTCCAGGCCCGCGACGCACTTG
>CAZRUC010000003.1:11036-19393 GCA_964603175.1 uncultured Anaerolineaceae bacterium | reverse complement strand
TCGGCACGCACGGCGCCACCGCCGACGTCCTGCTCGACGTCACCGGCTACTTCGCCAACGTCACTTCGGGCGCGACCTACTTCCCGATCACTCCGAACCGGATCGCCGACTCCAGGCCCGCGACGCACTTGGGCCTGACCACTCTCACCTCCGGCACGGCCAAGACCTTCCAGGTCACCGGGCTATGGCCGAGCGATGCCTCTCGCAACATCCCGGCCGGCGCGGTCGCAATAACCGGCAACCTGACCGTGGTCAACGCGACCTCGCAAGGGTTCCTCTCGCTTACAACCACACCGATCAACTCGCCCTCCACCTCCACGATCAACTTCCCGACCCGCGACATCCGGGCCAACGGAGTGACGATCGCGCTGGATCCGGGCGGCACACTGGGGGTCACGTTCGTCGGCACGCACGGCGCCACCGCCGACGTCCTGCTCGACGTCACCGGCTACTTCGCTCCCTGACCCTGCGTCACGTAGTTAGCAACGCTGAGCTGAGCCTCCCGGCCCCCGGGAGGCTCAGCTGTTTGTGGTGCGGCGAGGCCACGCTGGCGCTAAAGCAACTCTCCGTGTGACCAGCCCGTCGGCTCGCCTTCGCGGGGGCGCGGCTCCTCGCCGGGGGCGTACTCGAACTTCGGTTCCGGCGGCGTTTGTGGTCCGGTCGCCGGCGCCTGGAGGTTCGCGCCCGGCTCGAGCTTGGGCTGAGGCAGGGCGGCCGTTCCTTCGATCGGTCCGACCCCGTAGGGCACCCACTTCGAGGGATCCTGGAGCCGGTGAGCGGATTCGTTGCCGCGTCGATGCGTCTGTTCGAAGTCGGCCGGCTCGATCCAGAGCCGATCGCCCTCGAGCAGCCCGCCCACACCGCCCTGCCCCGCTTCGGAGCGAGGATGCTGGCAGTACTTGCAGTTCGCCTTGTCGTGTGACTGATAGTGCTCGGGCTCCTCGTAGGTCGTGATGTAGCCCTCGTAATTGCGCAACACAACCTTATGGTCCGAGTAGCTGATCAGGTAATTCGGCATGACCGGGATCTTGCCGCCGCCCCCGGGCGCGTCCACGACGTATGTCGGAACCGCGTAGCCGGAGGTGTGGCCGCGCAAGCCTTCCATGATCTCGATGCCCTTGCCGACAGGCGTGCGGAAGTGGCCGGAGCCTTCGACCAGGTCGCACTGGTAGATGTAGTACGGCCGGATCCGGTACTCGACCAGCTTGTGGACCAGGGCCCGCATGATGTGGACGCAGTCGTTCACGCCGGCCAGCAGGACCGACTGATTGCCCAGCGGGATGCCGGCCCGGGTTAGCTTGTCGCAGGCGCGGGCGACTTCTGGTGTGAGCTCGTTGGGGTGGTTGAAGTGCAGGTTGACCCACAAAGGGTGGTACTTGGCCAGCATCTCGCATAGCTCGTCGTCGATCCGCTGCGGCAGGAAGACCGGCACGCGCGAGCCGATACGGATGATCTCGATGTGGGGGATCTCGCGCAGGCTGCGGATGATCGACTCGAGCAGCTTGGGGTTGAGCGTCAGCGCGTCGCCTCCGGATAGGAGCACGTCGCGAACCTGCGGGGTGCGGCGCAGGTACTCGAGCTGAGCCTCGACGTCGTGGCGGTTGAAGTTTTGGGTAGCGTCGCCCACGATCCGGGACCGGGTGCAGTAGCGGCAGTAGCTCGCGCACTGGGTCGTGACCAGCATCAGGACGCGGTCCGGGTAGCGATGGACGAGGCCCGGCACGGGGGAGTGGCGGTCCTCGGCGAGCGAGTCCTCCATCATGGCCGTGAAGGCTTCGTGCTCGCAATCGGTTGGGATGACCTGGCGGCGGATCGGGTCGTTGGGATCGTCGGGGTCGATGAGGCTGAGGAAGTAGGGAGTGATGTCGACCCGGAACTTGTCCGGAGAGGAGAGCCCGGCGCGCTCGTCGTCGGTCAGGTTCAGGACACGGCCGACTTCCTCGAGCGTGTTGACGCGGTTCGACAGCTGCCAGCGCCAGTCGTTCCAGCGCTCGTCCGGCACATCCGCCCAGATCGGCGCGCGGCGGCTCACGGCGGGGCGGCCGTCCGGCCCGAGGGCGAGCGCAGGGTCGCGCAGGTTGACGAATGGCGTGTCGTCGGCGCGCGCGAGCGGCTGGGCAGCGGAGTGGGCGGGCAGCGGCGCGAGGGTCGGCGCGGGAGAGGAGGCCGCGGGGCCGCGTTCGTCGGCTCTGGACTCGACCAAGGCGCGCCTCCGGGTTGGGGCCGCTACTTCGGGAAGCGGCGGCGGTGGCTCAACGCATAATTCCTATGCAGACTGCATGCAAGCGGATCATACAACGGCTCGGGCGGCAGGGTCTCCGTCGGCCTATCAAGGCGTTTCGTGGGGGCACCAGGTAAGCACGTATGCGCGGTCCCGGGTGGCGCTTGGAACTGCACGAACGCCGACAGCAACCAAGGGACTTCGGACACTTGCCCGCTCCTGGGCGTCACGGTCGTGCATTGATAGCTCCGCGACGACGTCGTCCAGACGACATCCGGGCTGGGCCACTAGCAGATAATGACAGGCGCGGCCGCGTGCTCGAAGATTCGCGGCTGGTGCCAATGAGGGTGGGCACAAGTCCTGCCACGGGAAAGGGGAGATCTCGTGCGAACCGGGCTTTTCCGACGTCTCGCCGTTCTGGCCGTCGCCTGCATGCTGGCTCTGGCTCCCGCACCCACGGTTGCCGCCGATGGTGCCGGCTCTCCGCTGGTCACGGCGCCGTCGGATCAGACGGTCTCCAGCGTCCAGGCTGCGGCCTACGGTGGCCTCTACCCATACTCGCTGGGTTCGTTTACCGACCCCAACGCGGCCGCGGGCCCGTGGCAGTGGACCGTTGATTGGGGGGACGGCTCGACCAGCAACGGCACTGTCACATCGCAGGGACCGCTGACCAGCTCGCACTCGTACATGCCTGGGGCCTTTCAAGCTCAGGTCTCGGTCACAAATGCCGCTGGCCTGACGGGCGTCGGCGTTTTCGCGGTCACGGTCGCCGACGGCCTGATTGCCGCCTTCGGTCCGGACCGTCAGTCCGTCCATGAGGGCACCCCGGCGTCGTTCTCGGTCGATTTCTACGATCCTTTGCCCTACGCGCCGTTCGCCATCCATATCGACTGGGGAGACGGCACGACCCAGGACCTGTCGACACCGGGGCCCAATCAACTCCTTGTCAGCCATACCTATGCGGCTGCCGACCCGTCCGGTGGGCCCGGGACCATCTACACGGCGGCGGCCACGGTCACCGATTCCAAGGGCCGTCAGGCTGCGGCCTCGCTCCAGATCTCGGTCCTCGACTTGGCGCCGGTGGTAACGGCGGGCCCGATAAGCGTGCTCGAGGGGTCCGCCGCCCAGATTGCCGTGGGGACGTTCACGGACGCAAGTGTTGGGCCTTGGAATGTCGGCATCGACGGAGGGCCCGGCTACCACTTCATGGACGTGCTCGCGTCCCCGGGTCCGATCCTGGCTCCCTATGACGCTACCTGGGGCGATCGGACTCTCAAGATCATGGTCGTGGATCGTGGCGGCATCATGACGACCGTCTCTGTTCCCCTAACAGTCGCGAATGTGGCACCCGCAGTCGGAGCCGTTCGGATCGACGGGGCTCTCGTGAACGGACAGCCTCTCGTTGGTGGGAGCGTGGCCGCTCAGGCGACTTTCACTGACCCGGGCACGCGGCTCAACCAGGAGACATTCACGTGCACCGTCGACTACGGTGACGGCTCGGGACCGATGGCGGGCGTGGTCTCAGGCACGACATGCACCGGTCCGGGGCACCGCTACATGGCGACCGGAACCGTCACTGTCGTCGTCAACGTGACGGACAGCGGCGGCGCCACCGGCACTAGCCAAGCGACCGAAACGGTCGGCCCCAGCCTCGCGCCTGTCTTGGCGCCACCGGCCGACCAGACCGTCTCGAGCCTCCAGGCCGCCCCATACAACGGCAACTATCCATATGCCATGGGCTCGTTCGTCGATCCGCTCGGCACCGCGGGCGGTCCATGGCACTGGTCCGTCGACTGGGGAGATGGCTCCACCACCACTGGCGTCGCCACTTCACAGGGGTCGTTGTCGGTGCCGCACAAGTACCTTCCGGGCGCGTATCGCCCCCATTACGTCCTAACCAACGCCGCCGGCTGGTCAAGCGATGCCTACTTCAACGCGACCGTTGCAGGGGACCTCGTGGTCGGCTTCAACACTTACTACCAGGCCGCGACCGAAGGAGTGGCCACCACGATAACGTTCGCTTACTACGACCCGTACCCGATGCTCCCGCCGTTCGCAGTCCGCGTGAGCTGGGGCGACGGCACCTTCGACGACTTTTCGGTCAATTCTCCGAGCGGCACGATCCTCAGCCGTAGCCACACGTACGCGGCAGGTGACAGAACCAGTCCGGAGGCGCCCATAACCGTGTACAACGTCAGCGCCACGGTGACGGACTCGCAGGGCCGCGCCGGTTCGGCGCCGCTTCCCGTTGGCGTCGCCGACCTCGCACCGGTTGTGACCGCGCCGCCAACCCTTATCGTGCCTGCGAACGACGGCACCAACCAGATAACGCTGGCCACCTTCACCGATGCGAGCGTAGGTCCGTGGACCATCCGGATCGACGGTGGCGCCGGTCTCCAGATTCAGCAGCAGCTCGCGGCTCCCGGCCCGATATCTATCCCGTACAGCCGGTCGATGGGCAGCCGCTGGGTCTATGTCTACGTTACGGACCGCGGCGGGCTCACCTCTCTAGGCATCCTCCAGCTTATGGTCGTCAGCCCCGTCCCGATCGTGACCGGCATCACCTACACCCCGAATCCGGCGCACGAAGGAGGCGTCGTTGCCGTCGTGGCGACATTTGACGCGGGGGCGGGAGACTCCCCGCATACATGCTGGGTCGACTTCGGCGACAAGTCTGAGACTGAGTTCGGCGTTGTCGCCAACAACCAATGCATTGCACCCTGGCACATCTACCTGGACGCCGGCCTCTACAGCGTGACCGTCTCGGTTATGGCGGTCGGCGTCGGCGAGGGATCGAGCGTCCTGAATCTGGCCATCGTGAACGATCCGCCGACGATAACGTCTGTCTCGGTGCCCGCCGAAGCGATTGCGTTCGAGCCCGTCTCAGTAACGGCGAAGTTCGCTGACCCCGGGGCCACTGAGAGCTACACCTGCACCGTCGACTTCGGCAACGGAGCGGAACCGGAGGCCGGCTCGGTCACAGGCTCGACATGCGAGGCCGTCTCGGGGTACGGGGATTTCGGCAATTACACGGTTACGGTGCGCATCAGCGATTCCCACGGGGGCGTAGCTGAACAGTCCGCGCCGATCTCGGTGTATTTCCCGACCCCTTTTGTCGGCGACGTACAGGTTCCGAACCCGTCGATGGCGGGTCGCCCAGTGGTCGCTTCGGCCATTTTCCTGCCGACCGGCCGCGACGAAACCTACAGCTGCGCGGTCGATTACGGTGACGACACGGGGCTTCAAGCCGGAACCATCGCCGGGTCTACATGCGAAGGCCCGGTCCACGTCTACACCCAGCCAGGGGCCCCGTCGATCGAGATCATCGTGACCGGCTCTGTTTCCGGCTCGAGCGCGAATTCCACGAACATCGTGGTCTACAACCCCGTGGCTATCGTCGGTCCGGTCTCGGCACCCGACTCAGCCATGGTTCGGTCGCCGCTGGCGGCATCCGCGGCCTACATTTCCACAGGGCAAGACCCAGCCGATACGTGCACCGTCGATTACGGCGATGGCACCGGACCCCTCGCTGCAACGGCCGACGGCGCCGTCTGCACAGGGCCGAGCCATTCATACACCGCCGCCGGCACCTTCACTATCAAGGTGACGGTTCTGGCGGCCAACGGGCGGGCGGCTTCGTCCTCCACCACGATCAAGGTCTACTCGCTCGCGGTCGGGGCGATCTCGGTTAGCGGGACCGCGACGGAAGGATCCTCGGTCACCGCGTCGGCCGGATTTACGCCGACTGGCTCCCAGACCTACAAGTGCAAGGTCGACTACGGCGACGGCAGCGGTGCCCAGAACGGCACGATCAGTGGCTCGACCTGCAAAGGGCCCAGCCACAAGTACGGCCGACCCGGCTCGTTCCAGATCACCGTCACCGTAACCGGCACGAAGGGCAACACCGGGTCGTCGATCAGGGCGCTCGACGTTGCCAACGTCATGCCGGTCGTGACTGCGTCGCTGCCCAGCATCGGGAAGATCGGATCGTCGGTGACGGTAACCGCCTCCTTCACGGATCCCGGGACGACCGAGACCTATCAAGTCTTCGTGGACTGGGGTGACGGACTTCGCATCCCGATCCAGCTTGGCTGCGGCCGGTCGTTCTCTGCCAGCCACGTCTACAAGACGGCGGGGGACTACCCAGTCGTCGTTGAAGTCTCCGACGACCAGATGGCGCATGTCGCGACCGCCGTCCCGGTGATCGCGATCTACGATCCTGCCCGGTCTATGTCAGGGTCGGGCACCTTTGCGTCGCCTGCCGGTGCATGCACGCTCTCTTCCAAGTGCGCCGTCACCTCGACCGCGACATTCTCCCTGTCAGCCGCCTACCCCAAGGGCGCCACCAAGCCTACCGCCACGTTCACATTCTCAGCGACAGGCATCTCGTTCACCGCGACGAGTGCCGATTGGTACATGGTGACCGAGGGTGTTGGCATCCTCTCCGGGTCGGGCAAGCTGAACGGCGTCAGCGGCTACCGCTTCAGCGTCTTCGCGGTCGATGGCGCGCCCGACAAGATCCTGGTCAACATCATTGGCTTGGACAGCTTCAGCGTGTACTACAACAACGACTACACGCCGCTCAAGACGGGTTCGATCGTTCTCAAGTAGGCCCGGGGCCCGGGCCACGGTCGGCGGGTGGCCTTTCAGCCGCCCGCTTGATCTTTGGGGGCCGCCCGCTCCAGCGCTAAAGTCTGCAGGGCGATGATCGACATCGCGTCCCGGATCTCGCCGGCCGCGATCATCGCCATCGCTTCGTCGAACGGGACCCAGCGCGTGGCGAGGTCCTCGGTTCCTTCAGGACTGGCCGGTCCGGGCACGAGCCCCGTGGCGACGAACATGATCGCGACTTCGTCGGTGACGGAGTTCGACAGGTCGCCGCGCCACAACTCACGCCACTCGCCCCCGGCGTAGCCCGTTTCCTCGGTTAGCTCGCGCCGCGCCGCCGCTTCGGGGTCTTCGTCGAATTCGCCGCCGCCCTCCGGAACCTCCCACGAGTAGTGGTCCAGCGGGTAGCGGTACTGGCCTACGAGCAGCACCCGGTCCGTATCCGTGTCGAGCGGCACTACTCCGATGGCTCGATGCAGGAAGTGGACGACGCCGTATATGCCCGGCCGGCCATCGGGCCGAACAACCTCGTCATGCAGCACTTCAATCCACGGGTTCCGGTAGGCCACGCGTCTCGATAGCCGGCGCCAGGGATTCATTTCGTCTGTGGTCACCCGCTCATGGTAGCGGCGCTGCCGGCAAGCCCGCGGCATGAGCCAGGGAACCGCCCGAGGAATCCGAGCGTCCAA
Organism: uncultured Anaerolineaceae bacterium; assembly: GCA_964603175.1. GTDB lineage: Bacteria > Chloroflexota > Limnocylindria > Limnocylindrales > CSP1-4 > Fen-1039. Next base: position 11,875 of record CAZRUC010000003.1, on the reverse strand, counting down.
GCCACGTGACGGCGTCCGCCGTTCGCGATGCAACCAGCTTGGAGACGACCATGGACACGGATACGGCCCGGAAAGCCAGCGCTGGCCCTCTGACGATCGGGCGAGTGGTCGCGGTGACCGCCGCCGCGAGCCTCGTCGTCGGACTGCTGCTGGGCCCGATGATCGCCAACTACCGCGCCACCGGAGCCGATCCGACTGGCACTACGGGCACCCCGGAACACACGATCGCGGTCACCGGGATCGGACAAGTCAGCGTTGCACCGGATGTCGCCGACGTGATCATCGGTGTGAACGTGCAGAAGCCCACGGTCAAAGAAGCTCAATCGGCGGCTTCGACCGCGATGAACGCCACGATCGCCGCGGTCAAGAAGGACGGCATCGCCGACAAGGACATCGTCACGGTCGACGTCAGCCTCAATCCCGTCTACGACTATGGGTCCGGCGGATCGGTTCCCAGGCTCGTCGGTCAGTCGTTCAGTAACACCGTCAAAGTCACGGTTCACAACCTGACCGCGTTGGGCGCCGTCATCGACGATTCGATCGCTGCCGGGGCGACCACCGTTCAGGGTGTCAGCTTCCGACTCAACGACCCCAAGGGCGTCGAGGCCCAGGCGCGCCAGATGGCGATGGCGGACGCCCGGTCCAAGGCCGACGCGCTGGCCTCTGCCGCGGGTGTGCAGGTGAAGGGCGTCGCTTCGATCGCGGAAGTGACCACTTCCTCGCCGATCATGTACGCGTCCGCCGGAGCGCTCGATAAGGCCGCGGTCGCTTCAACTCCTATCCAGACCGGCACAACCGACACTCAGATCCAGGTCACCGTCAGCTATCTGATCGGCTGA
>CAZRUC010000003.1:0-10936 GCA_964603175.1 uncultured Anaerolineaceae bacterium | reverse complement strand
GACCGGCACAACCGACACTCAGATCCAGGTCACCGTCAGCTATCTGATCGGCTGAGCCGCACCGCGCGCGCCTGCCCGTGGGCGAGTGGGCCTCCCAGGCGCCAAATAACACCGAGCACCGTGCATTTCGCTACAGCAGTCACGCCATGGCGGGACTAACGGCAGGGTATCTACGCCGGAAAGCGGCGCGATACTCACATAACAATGCGACTAGACCTGACCAAACGCAGCGATTACGCGATCCGGGCGATGCTCCTGCTGGCCCACCACGGCGAAGGCTTGATGAGCAGTCGGCAGATCGCCAAAGAGATGCACATCCCGCCGCGGTTCCTGCCGCAGATCATGGGCGACCTTTCTCGCGCCGGGCTCGTGGAGCCGCATCCGGGTCGATCCGGCGGCTACCGACTCGTGGAGTCTGCCGAGGGCGTCAGCCTTCTGCGCGTGATAGAGGCCGTCGAAGGCGATCCACATCGCCAGGTGTGCGTGCTGCGAGGCACTGCATGCGGCTCCGACGGAGAATGCGCGGTCCACAGCATCTTCTTCTCGGCAGAGGGCGCCCTTCTGGACAGGCTCAATTCGGCGACTCTCGCCGGCGTCGTGAAGAGCGCGACGGAGAAGAGTGCGACTCAGCAGCTCGAGGCCGTGGCGGCCCAATAGCGCGAGCTCACTGCCCGCCGGCGCCGTCCCCGCGCGAGCGCCCGTTCCGGGCCTCCCACTCCTCGGCCAGGATGCTCATGTGGATTTCGTCCCAATACTGGCCGTCGCGGAAGATGGCCTGACGGGCTCGGCCTTCCTCGACGAAACCGCACTTCTGGTACGAGCGCAGGGCACGCGTGTTGAACTCGAACACGGTCAGCGCAACCCTGTGCAAAGCCAGCCGCGTGAAAGCGTGCTCGAGCATCAATTCCGTGGCTTCGGTTCCGTAGCCGTGCCCCCAGGCGTCGTGCTCGCCGATGGTTATGTGGAATAGCGTCGAGCCGTTGTCGCCGTCGAGCTGGCTGAAAGCGCACGTTCCGATCAGCCGGTCGGTTTCGCGGACGTGGATCGCCATTGCCAGGAAATCCGAGCCCATGATCCGAGCGTAGAAGAAGCGCTGGATCTCCTCCGTCGAGAGCGGAGCTTGCTGGTAGCGAGTCAGCCGAGCCACTTCCGGGTCCGCGTACCAGCTCAGGAAAGCGCGCAGGTTGTCGCCGCGGTGGCGCCGTAACTTCACGATCCTTCCGGACAGCGACTCAGGATGCCAGGCACTTCTCTCAGTGACTGCTGCCATTTTGGCCTCCGGAGCGGCAGGAAAAACCAGCGATCGCCGTCGCGCGGACTTCACATAGCGAAGGTATACCATCGCCGCCATGCGTGGCTGGAGCGAACTCGCGGAGCGCGTCGGCGGGACCACCCGAACATCGGAGAAGACGGCACTCCTCGCCGGATATCTGGTCGAACTTCCCGACGAGGAGCTCCGACCGGCAGCCACGTTTCTGACCGGGCGACCCTTTTCCGAGGCCGATCAACGGTCCGTCGGACTGGGCTGGGCAACCATCGCGGCGGCGGTGAGCCAGATGGTCGGCACCCCGCTCGGAGCGCTGGGGGAAGCCTACGATCGGTCGTCGGACCTGGGCACTGCCGTTGCCGATCTCCTGTCGCTCCGACCGGCACAGCCGGATCCACGCGCCGTCCTATCGCTCCGCGAATTGGCGCACGCTTTCGCGGCGATGGAGGCTGCCTCTGGACCGGCGGCCAAGGGGGCGATCTTCGCCGCCGTTCTGGCACGCTGCGACCCCGGCGCCGCCAAGTACGTCGTCAAGATCCTCACCGGCGACCTGCGCATCGGGCTCCGTGAGGGTCTCCTGGAAGCGGCGATAGCCCAGGCCTTCGGCCGGCCCCAGGCGTCGGTGAGTTGGGCCGGCATGCTCACCGGTGATGTGGGCGAGACGGCGGTACTAGCCAGGGAAGGGCGGTTGGATCAGGCACGGCTGCGGCTGATGCATCCGCTCCGGTTCATGCTCGCCTCGCCGGCGGAGGACGCGGCCGACATCCTGGCGCGCCTCGGGCCGCAGGTCTGGGTGGAGGACAAGTACGACGGCATCAGGGCCCAGCTTCATCGCCGTGGCGCCGAGGTCCGTCTCTACAGTCGCGAACTCCACGACATCAGCGACCAATTCCCCGAGATCGTAGAGGCGGCCGGCGGCCTTCCCTGGGACGGCATCCTGGACGGCGAGATCCTGGCCTACGCCGAGGGCCGAGTCCTGCCTTTCCAGGCCCTCCAGACCCGCCTCGGCAGAAAGGATCCGGGGGCCAAGGTGCTCGCCGGGGTGCCCGTAATCTACGTCGCATTCGACCTTCTGGCCGTGGGGCCGCGGTCGGCCCGGGATGGCGATTCCGCGATCGAACCCCTGTTGCTCGAGCCTCTCGCGCGGCGACGCGCCCGACTCGAAGCGATCGAGCTGCCACCGGTCATCGATGGTGGTCGTTTTGCGCTGTCACACCTGATGACGGTCGATTCGGTGGCGTCCCTCGATCGAGTCTTCACCGAAGCCAGGGCCCGCCGGAATGAAGGCTTGATGGTCAAGGATCCCGAGAGCACCTACTCACCCGGCAGGCGCGGCCTGGGCTGGCTGAAGATGAAGCGTGCGCTCGCAACCTTCGACTGCGTCGTCGTCGGCGTCGAAGTCGGCCATGGCAAGCGTCATGCCGTCCTGTCCGACTACACGTTCGCTGTCCACGACGAGGCCAAGGAGCGGCTCGTCACGATCGGCAAGGCCTATACCGGATTGACGGACGCCGAAATCGCCGAGATGACGAGCTGGTTCGAGGCGCACACGGTCCACCGTTTCGGCCGTTTCCGCCAGGTCGAGCCGACGGTCGTGGTCGAGGTCGCTTTCGACGTGATCATGCGCTCGACACGACACCAGTCCGGCTTCGCCCTCCGATTTCCACGAATCGTGCGTATCCGCACCGACAAGGGGCCGGCCCAAATCGACACTCTCGACACAGTCGAGCGGCTCTATCGCGAGCTGCAGGATGGCGCCGAATACCTGGTAACCACAGGAACTTGAGCCGGGGCCATGTCGCGGGAGTCGCGGACGGTTATCCTGCGTCAATGTTCGCTTCCTTCACGCCGGCTCAGTCCATTCCGCTGACTTTCGTGACGTCGCGTCTGATCATTCAGGGCACGGTGCAGACGCGTCTGCGCCGGGTAGCCGACATCTTCAACGAACCCGACACTACTCACCTGGTTCTGGTCAACGCCGTGTTCGCCGAGATCGGCTCACGGCGGGTCGTGGCACAAGCGGCCGTGGCTCAGATCCCCCTCGCCGACGTCCTGTTCGCGCACACCAGCGGACCGACCGATTCGGGCTCGGAGATGCGGGTCCCAAAGCAGCCGGTTCGGGCGACGTTGATGCTGCCGCCCTTCACTGTCGAATGCGAAATCCACCTGCCGTACGAATCGGAGATGCGCATCGCAATGCAGGCGTTCGAGGGCCAGTTCCTGCCCGTGACGGCGGCGAAGTACTGGGCCTACGGCGTCGCCGAGTCGCCCATCGAGGTCGACCTCCTGCTCGTCAACCACGCCAAGGCGTATGTGGCGGTGGCGTCGGCTGCGGGCTGGCGCTCCGAGGCTCCCCCGACGGAACGCTCCGAGCACCGATCGAACACCTGGTGATCCGGGCCTAACGCTCGACCGGCAGGTCCAGGCGGTCGCCCCATTCGGCCCAGCCGCCGCTGTACACGGCGACATCGTCATGGCCGAGCAAGCACAGCACAAACGCCAGTTTCGCCGCGTTCGGGCCGGCCGTGTCGTAACACAGGAGGCGGCGCCGTGGATCGACTTGCGCGCCCCGAAGGATCGCCTTCAGTTCGTCCGGGCCTCGGAAGCGGCCCGTTCCCGGCTCGGTGGCAGTGGCCACCGGTACGTTGATTGCTCCGGGTATGTGACCGAGGCGCCGGCTCGTCCCGGCATGGCCGAGGTACTCGGACGCGGTCCGCGCATCGAGGATCTGCGCGGTCGGGGAACCGATCATGTCTCGCACTTCGCTCGCCGTGACCTGGAGGCGAGCCTCGAGATGGGGCGTGAAGATTGCAGGCGGCCGCAGTTCCTGCCCGCCCGACATCGGTCGCGCCGCAGCCAGCCATGACTCGACGCCGCCGTTGAGGATGCGGGCCGATTCGAGGCCGTAGACACGGAGGGTCCACCACGCCCAGGCGGCATAAGCTGCCGCGGTGTCGTCGTAGAGCACGCCGATCATGCCGTTCCCCAGACCCGCGCGCGCCATCGCCGCGGTCAGTCGAGCCGGTCCCGCGATCTGGAGCACGTCGCCGTCTTCGTCGGGCTCGACCAGGTCGGCCCGCCAGTCGATGTAGCTGGCACCGGGGATGTGACCTGCCCCATAGGCGCGCCGACCCGAGCCGTCCGGCCGCCAGCGCACGTCGAGCACCTGGAAGCCGGGCCGGCCCAGGTTCTCGACCAGCCACTCTGGCGTGGCGATCAGTTCCGCTCGGGGGTACGCGTTCATGCCCTCGCCACCTCAGCTGGGTCCCGACGGGAGGCCGTCCTTCCGGCGCCTATGATAGTTAGCGATGGTCAGCCCATTCCTCCCCGACGACGAGAAGATCCCCGCGCTGCGCGAGGCGCTGCCCGCCACTGCCGCGGGCATCTACCTCAACACCGGGACGTGCGGGCCCCTGCCGCGCGAAACAGCCCACGCCATGGCGGAAGCCGAGGCCTGGGAGCTACGCACGGGCCGGGCCGATCGCAATTACTGGGAGGATTCGCTCGAGCGTAAGGCCGAGGCCCGTGCTGCCGTGGCCGCGGTTCTGGGCTGCGGCCCAAAGCAGATCGCTCTCACCCACGCCACTACCGAGGGCATGAACATCGCCACGTCGGCCGTCGACTGGCGCGAGGGCGATCGGGTCGTGACTACTTCCCTCGAGCACCCGGGCCTGCTCGCGCCGCTCCGGGTGTTGCGCGATCGACGGGGAGTGGATCTGGCCATCGCCGATATCGGTACGGGCGGCGACGCTGCCGCGGTGCTGGCGGCCCTGGATCGGGCAATCGTGCCGGGGACGCGGCTGGTGGCTCTGTCGCACGTGATGTGGGCCACCGGCGCGCGGCTGCCGATCGCCGAGATCGTGGCCCTGGCGCACGGTCGGGGCGCGCTCGTGGCCGTGGATGGGGCGCAGGGTGCGGGGGCGATGCACCTTTCCGTGGAGGAGCTGGGGGTGGACTTCTATGCCATCCCTTCGCAGAAGTGGCTCCTTGGGCCGGACGGAATTGGCGCGCTCTACTGTGCGGAGTCGGTCATGGATCGCCCGCGGCTCGCGTTCGCCGGCTGGGCCAGCTTCGAGTCGATGGACCTGGCCGCCGAAGGTCAGCTTTGGCCGGACGCCCGCCGCTTCGAGATCGCGGGGTTTCACCAGCCCTCGGTGCTGGGCTTCGCTCGAAGCGCGGCCTGGCTCTCGATGTATGTGGGCTTGCCCTGGATCTACGAGCGTATCGCGCGACTCGCGGGCGAAGCGGCGGCGATGCTGGCCGAGGTGCCCGGCGTGGAGGTGCTGACGCCTTCGGGCGGCCAGTCCGGCCTGGTCACTTTCCGCATCGCCGGCTGGACGGCTCCGGCTGCGATCCGCGAGCTCGAGCAACGCACTCTCTGCATTGCCCGAACGATCCCGCCACTCGACGCCATCCGGATCAGCGTCGGCTTCTTCAACACCGAGGCCGAGCTTCGGCGCTTCCGCGACGGAGTCGCGCTCGTGGCCGAGAACACGCCGGAAACGATCCCGCATCGCCCCAGGATCGAGGTCCTCCGCGGGGGAGTGGACTGAGCCCGGAGCGGCCGGCTCATTCCGCGCCCAACGCCAGCGAGGCTGCCGACGGGCTGGCCCTCTGGTGTACGATCCAGTCCGGCGGGGGAGTAGCTCAATTGGTTAGAGCACGGCTCTTATACAGCCTTTGTTGGAGGTTCGAGTCCTCCCTCCCCTACCAAGTTGTCTGCCAACCGAGGATCGGCGGCCCAGCGCTCGCGCACCTGAGATTGCTTACGGCCTAAGGGTCTCGGTCGATTGCTGGACTATCACCACCCGGTTGCCGTCCGGATCGCGCAGGGTGAACATCGGCGTGGGCGAACGCCGGATCTCTTTGTCCACGTCGACGCCGCGGGCTTGCAGTTCGGCGTGCTCGGCCTCGATGTCGGCGCTGGTCAGGCGGACCTGTGTGTCCCACCCGATTCTGACCTGATTGGGCCCGCGAACCAGCGCCAGTGTCGTCGTCGAGCCTCTCGGCGCCACCTCGATCCAGCGCTCGTGACCGACCACGGTGTCGAGTCGCAATTCGAGTCCGAGTTTGTCACGGTAAAACTCGAGGGCACGATCCTGGTCTCGCACCGGAATGCCTACCGTGCTCACCCCGGTGATTCGGGTGCTCGTGATGTTCGCGACCATTTCGGTTCCCCCTTTTCGGGACTCGCTGGACTGGGGCTCAGCCGGACCATCTTCCTGCAAACGTTGCCGGCTGGCCAGCAGATTCGCCGAAATGCCGGCTTCTCTCGCGCCGCGCGGTCGAGCGGACTCGGACGCAGGCAGCCCGTTACGCTAGGCTCCCGGCAATGCATGACAGCGAGCCGTCGCCGAACCCGGGACAGCCGGGGTCGATCCCCAAACCTCCGAGCCGACACCGAATCTCCGATAAGGCCGCGACTCTGGCGGTCCTTTTCGGCATAGGCTTGGTCGCCGCCGCCGCCCTCTACCGTCCCTGGAACACGCCGGCTATCGGCTTCGATTCGACCGCATCCGTGTTGTTCTTCGACAGGCTGGCCGCTCACCAGACTCTCGAGGCCTTCGTCGGATCGACTCCAAAGCCGTTGATGACGCTCGTCTACGGCCTGGCGTTCAACCTCTTCCACGATTGGAGGTTGGTCAGCGTCGTCGCGACGGTCGAATTCGCCGCGATGGTCGTTGCCGTAGCCGCGCTGGCTTGGAGGACAAGCGGTCCCGTGGCCGCAGGCGCGGCGGCTTTCGGGCTCCTCGGCTGCGAGCTGCTCCTGCTCGATGGTGCTCTCACTTACGCGAACCCGTGGGCAATCCTGTTCTGGGCCCTGGCGGGCCTGGCGCTTACGGAGAGTTCGCCACGGTTCGGTCTCGCAGGCGTCGCTCTATTCCTCGCGACCTTGATGCGGGCAGAGACCATCCTCATCCTTGCCCTGGCCGCGGTCGTCCTGGTCGCGTGGCGCCTCCTGCCGAGACGGTGGATTCCCGGCGGGTTGCGCCCGCCCATGCGAGCGACACTGCTGCTGGTCGGGTTCCTCGCGCTGCCGGTCATGATCCTCCACGACTGGCTGCTCACGTCCAACGGCTTCTTCTGGCTGGACGTCTCCGCCATTGCCTCCCGGGCCGATCCTTCTTCGGTCGAGACGCCCCTGCAAGTTGCGCGTGACCTGGCGCGGCACTACGCGGAGGCCTGGCCGCTGGCATTGCCGGCGGTCGTGGCCGTCATCGATCTCGTCCGCCGCCGGCGCTTCGTCGTCCTGCTGGGTTTGGTCGCGTGCGGACCAGGAGTGCTCGCATTCCTCGAGCTGCTGGCGTTCAGAAACGTCTACGTGTCCTATCGCTACACCATTCCCGCCGACGTGACGCTGATCCTCGCGGCCGCGCTCGGAGCCGACGCGATCGTGCGATTCCTCGCGAGGCTCGCCCGCCGACGCGGCGCCTTCGGCGGAAGACGCCAGGACCGGCTGGCGGCAGTCGTCGCCGCGGTGGCGATCGGCGCCGTGATCTCCGCGGCGCTCGTCAGGCCATACGGGCTCGGCTCAGCCACGCTGGCGACAATCGACGGTTACAGGACGCTGCAGACCAACTACGAGCGGCTTCTGCCGACGATCACCGCCGCAGAAGCGGCACTACCCGACCGTCCGACCTCGGCGCTGGCCGACAACCAGCACTACTTCACCGGCCCGCCGCCGAGGCTGTACGTTCCGCCACTCCTGAGTGCGCGCATCGCCATCGATCTGGGCCTGCCCGTGTGGGCCGTCCGCGCCGGCCCGCTTCGTGGCGACCCATCGGCGCTGCAGGTCGCCCTGCCCGCAATCGCTTACATCGACGCGCGTCAAGGCGGCGACCCGCCGGACCAGGATCGGCCGTTCGAGGTCGACCGTACGACCCGGGTGGGCCGCGTGATCGTCGAACCGATAGTCGCGCTCCCGGGCGAGGGGCTGTGGGTGGTCAAGCTCAGCCCCGCCGGAGGCTGACTCCCGCGCGGCTGGTCCTGCCACATCTCCGACCGGATAATCTTCACGCCATGAGCGCCTTCCCGCCCGACGGGCTGCCAGCCGTGGCGACGCCCTGGAACGACGCGCACGCGGCTCCCGCGTGGACGCCGCCTGCCACGCGCCGGGCTTTCGATCGCTCGCGGCTCGCGCCAACCCTGGCAGTGGCGGCGATCGTGGCGGGCGTGGTATTCGGCGGGATCGGCCTGGACCGGGCCATAGGCGCGCCGAGCGCGGGCACGGTCGGTCTGGGCGGCACGATCGAGATGGATGCAGCGCCGGGTTGGGTCTTGGCTCCGGCGGATTCGGGCGGCAACTCCGGCGGCTCCGGCGGGTCCGGCGGTTGGATAGAGCTGCGAAAGTCGGACGGGCTGCTATTCGCGACGGTCACCGACCAGGGTTATGGCGGGCATGTCGCGGCCATCCTCGCCGAGCAGGAGTCGGCGCTCAAGTCCGAGACCGCCCAGATCAGCTTCGGAGACGAGCAGGACGTCACGGTGGGCGCCAATCCCACTGCGATGGCGGTGTTCGAGGCCGTCGTCTCCGATGGCGCCCAATCGGGGACGGTGGACGGCGAGCTCGTCGCCATGGTCGTCGACGGCAACGCGATTGCCTTCCAGGTATTCATCGGGCAGGGCGAATTCGGCTCGATCTCCGACGACATCGTGGCCATGGTTTCGAGCGTGAGGGCAGCCCCGTGAGCGCCCCCTCGGCTACCTCTTCCGCCCGCGGCCCCCGCTGGGGTGTCCAGGCCTCGCTGATCCAGCCGCGCCAGCCGGCCTTCTGGCTGTTCGTCGCCGCCCTGGCAATCGGCGGCTACTTCTTCCTCGACGAACAGCTGGCGCTGAGCGGCCTGGCGCAGGCGTTCGCCGTCTCGTGGCTTCTCGTGCTCGCGTATGCCCTGCCGGTGGCAGTCGTCGTGTATCGGCTCGATCTCTTCGAGCGCGAGCCGAAGCTCATGGCGGCGGGCGCGCTGCTGTGGGGCGGTGTCATCGCGACCAGCTTCGCCGGGTTCGCCAACGAGGCCTGGCTCTCTGTGCTGGGCAAGGTTGCGCCGGACCTGGCGGCTCCCTGGGGAGCGGCGATCGTGGGCCCCGGGGTGGAGGAGACGCTCAAGCTGATGGGCGTGGTCACGCTGTACCTCATCGCGTCGAGCGAGTTCGATGGAGTCATGGACGGGTTCGTATACGGCGCGATGGTCGGCCTGGGCTTTACCGTCGTCGAGGACGTCTCGTACTTCATCCAGGCTGCGGCACTCGCGCCCGGCGGGGTGTCGCAGGCCGGGCCCGTTTGGGACACGTTCCTTATCCGGGTCGTAGGCGGCGGCCTGTACGGCCACGTTCTGTTCACGGGCCTGACCGGCATCGGCTTCGCTTACCTCGTGACGCGACGGCGATCTGCTCTCCCGGGGCGGCTGCTCGGTGGCGGACTCTGCATCGCCGCCGGCGTCGCCGCACATGCAGTCTGGAACTCGCCCTGGATGCAGACCATCCTCGCGACGGACAGCGGCGAGCCGAGCGTGACCCAGTGGATCGCCTATGGGGCGGTCAAGGGGCTGCCGTTCCTGCTGCTGCTCGGGTTGCTCCTGTATTTCGCGACGCGGAGTGAGGAGGACAACTTCCGCGCGATCGTGGCGGGCGAGCCCGATCCGGCGGTGATCACCGAGACGGAGATCCTCTCGTTGGGCAGTCTGCTGGCGCGGCGTTCGGCCCGATCGGCGGCGGGGCGAGCGGGCGGGCCTGCGGCTTCCCGGCTGGTAGGGCATCTCCAGGCCGCGCAGGTCGAATACGCGCTGATCCGGAGCCGAGGGGAATCCCTGGACGACCCGGCACTCGAGGTCGAGCGCCAGAAGATCAGCTCGATTCGATCCGAGCTAGCCCGCTTGCCGAGCGTGTCAGCGCAAGCCGCTTCGCGGGGCGCGGCGGCGACGCGGGGCGCGGCCGCGCCGGCGGCCTGGGCGCCGACGCACCTTACGCCGTCGGAAGGCATGCCCGCGTGGGCTTCGCCCGATCCCTCGAAGCCGCCCATCGCCTTGCTACCACCCTGGCTCGAGCTGGCGGTGGTTTCGACAGTGGGCGACTGGGCCCAGGTCCGTGCCTCAAATGGCTGGCGTGGCTGGGTCGACGGGCGTCTGCTCGTACCCAGGCGCTGAGAGGCGCCCGAAGGACAGAGGGCCTGCGCCTCACGTCACTGCGCCACTGTCACGCCGCGCCCTTGTTACCCCGTGCTACTCACGTAGCGAGTGTTATGTGGCCAGGGCCGGGTTTCGCCCGTCGCGGATGGCGGGAACAGGCCGATCAGCCGCGCTTCCGGGCCGTTTCCGGCCGGCGAGGCGACGTCTACGAGACGTTTGGGCCCGCGCTCCGGGGCCGCGGGCTGGCATCTCGGTGGCCGGCTCACATAGCACTCAGCCCGTGGGTAAGACGTGAAGCAGGCCGTTGCGGCCCTGGCCGCCAAGACGCTGGCCGGTGCGGTTACGCCTCGGTGGCCTGGATTCGGATGCGCGCGTCCACGATGACCGCGCCCTCGGGCAACACGATGACCGGGTTGCAGTCCATCTCGAGGATCTCGGGATGGTGCTCGACCATGGCGCTGACCCGCAGGAGCAGATCCTCGAGACCCGCCACGTCGCACTTGGGCGCGCCGCGGAAGCCGTCGAGGAGCGGGAACGTCCGGAGCGA
>CAZRUC010000002.1:18774-31862 GCA_964603175.1 uncultured Anaerolineaceae bacterium | reverse complement strand
GATACCGCCGCGATGGAGCGGGCCGGGTCGGTCCTGGTGGGCCGTCACGACTTCAGCGCCTTCGGGGTGGCGCACCGGCAGCCGGTGCGGACCGTTTTCGCGGTCCGAGTCCGGCGGGATGGATCGAACGTGACGATCGACGTCACTGCCGATGCCTTCCTCCGCCAGATGGTGCGAAGGATCGTGGCCGCCCTACTGGAGGTCGGTCACGGAAAGACAGATGAAGAGGCAGTCGCCGCGGCGCTCGCGTCGAGACGGCCGGCCTTCAATGGGGCGGTTGCCCCGGCGAAAGGCCTCTGCCTTCGGCGCGTCGTCCTGGGACGACGACCGGCAAGCACGATCGCCAGATCGAACGGAGAACGATGACCGCAAAGACATATACGGTCCGTGAGAGCGAGATCGAGCGACGCTGGTACGTCGTGGACGCGACGGACGAGACGCTCGGCCGTCTGGCGTCGCGCATCGCTCGCGTGCTCGAGGGCAAGAACAAGCCAACCTGGAGCCCCACGCTCGACTCCGGCGACCATGTCGTCGTCGTCAACGCGGGCAAGGTCGCGGTCACGCGGAACAAGCGCGAGACCAAGATGTACATCCGCCACAGCGGTTACCCGCACGGACTCAAGGAAGAGTCCCTGGGCCACCTGCTCGAGCGCCGGCCGGAGGAAGTCATCCGCCGGGCGGTGAAGGGCATGCTGCCGCACAACCGACTCGGCGCGCAGCAGATCACGAAGCTGAAGATTTACGCCGGCCCAGAGCACCCGCATCAGGCCCAGCGGCCTGACCCGTTGGTCTGACGAGGAGCGCCATGACGACCCCAGCGTTCTACTACGGAACCGGGCGCCGCAAGACCGCGGTTGCGCGGGTGCGGCTCGTCCCGGGCTCGGGTGAGATCGTCGTCAACGATCGAACTCTCGAAGCTCATTTCGGCAATGCCATCAACGAAGCCGACGTGCGTCTGCCCTTCCGCGTCACCGGAACCGAAGGCACCTTCAACGCCCAGATCAAAGTCGAGGGCGGCGGCGTAACGGGTCAGGCCGGCGCGATCCGCCACGGCATCGCCCGAGCTTTGCTTCAGCTCGATCCGGAAGGCCATCGCCTTCCACTGCGTCAGGCCGGGCTCTTGACCCGCGACCCGCGCATGAAGGAGCGCAAGAAGTACGGGCTCAAGCGAGCACGCAAGGCGCCGCAGTACACCAAGCGCTAGCTGGAGTCGCCGGCCTGACGACGGCCAGGCTCGCAGACGGCACATTGCGTCTTTCGCCTGCGGTCCTCGCTCGGGCGTGTTCTATCGGATACTTCCGCCGGAGCCATTTGGCCCCGGCGGTTCCGTCTTTTTGGGGAGATGAATGGAAACAGCTGGTTTCGTGCAGGCTCAGGGCGGCGAGCGGGCCCACTGGGACGGGTTGCGCGGTCGGGATCTCGTCAGCTCTGCCGATCTCACTCGCGACGAATATGAGGTTGTGTTCGAGCGGGCCATCGCCCTCAAGCGAGAGTTCCGGGCCGGTCGGCGTCATGCGCACAAGCTCCTGGCCGATCGTTCGGTCGCCCTGATTTTCGAGAAGCAAAGCCTGCGGACGCGGGTCACGTTCGAAGCCGGCATCGACCAACTCGGCGGACATCCTCTGTATCTCGCGGAAGGGATCGGCCTGGGCGTTCGGGAGAGCGTCGCCGACATCGCCCACAACCTCGAGCGCTGGATCGACGCCATCGTGGCCCGCACGTTCGATCACTCGGTCGTCACGGAACTCGCGGCCGAGGCCGGCATCCCGGTCGTCAACGCCCTCACCAACGACGAGCATCCGTGCCAGGCTCTGGCCGATCTGTTGGCGCTCCGAGAACATTTCGGTCATCTCGATGGGCTCGTTCTGACCTTCGTCGGCGACGGGAACAACGTCTTTACCTCCCTTGCCCTCGCGGGCGCCATCCTTGGCATGGAGATCCGGCTCGCTCATCCCGACGGCTATGGCCCCGGACCGCATAGCCGCGCGCTCGCCGAGCAACTCGCAGTGCTCGGGCACGGCCGGATCGTCATTGGGAACGATCCCCGCGCGCTCGTTCGGGGCGCCGATGCCGTGTACACCGACGTGTGGGTCTCGATGGGCCAGGAAGAACAGGCTCATGCGCGGTTGGCGGCCTTCCGTGATTACCAGGTAAACGGCGAGTTGCTCAATCTGGCCGCACCCCACGCCGTCGCGATGCATTGCCTGCCCGCCCATCGCGGGCAGGAAATCACGGACGAGGTTCTCGACGGTCCACGAAGTCTCGCTCTCGAGCAGGCCGAGAACCGGCTCCATGTCCAGAAGGCATTCCTCGTGGAGACCCTCGCCCGGTAAGTCGCCCGACTTGCTTGGAACAGGTCATATGGCGTAGGACCACGCGCCGGTGAATCGCGGCTTGACGTACCCGTGACGAGGACCTTCGGGCCAGTCATCATGTGCGCCATGACCGAAGATCTGTACGAGCGATACAAGGAAGCTCTCCGAAGCGGCCACGTCGCCGTACTTCGGGGCGCGCTCGAAGATGCCATTCGGATGTATGCGGCGGCGGCGGGCATAGCGCCCTCCCGGGCCCTGCCGCACACCAGCCTCGGCGGCGTGTACATGCGCTTGAGTCGGCTAGACGAAGCTCTGACCGAGTACGCTGCCGCCGTCGCGCGTTCCCCCCACGACGAGGGGGCGCTGCTGGGTCAAGCCGATGCCCTGGCGACCGCCGGTCGTCCCCGAGATGCGGCAATTGCTCTGGACCATGTCGCGGAAATCCAGGAAGCTTCTGCGCGACTCCCAGAAGCCGCGGACACGCTTCGACGGGCCCTCGAGCTCGAGGAATCGCCGGAACGGGTCCACCGCCAGCGAGCGCTGCTCCGGGAGATCCGCTTGTCGGCCGGGGACCGCGCCGCCGAGCAGCTCCTGGCCCGCGCGCTGCGATTGCGGGACGAGCCCGACAGCCAGAGGAGCTCGAGGCCTGTAGCGGGGCCCGTAGTCGTGGCGGCCCCGGTGATCGCAGCCGAGCCCGAGCTGGCCGCGGTTGCGGAGCCCGAGCCCGCACTCGCCGCCTCCGCGGAGCCCGAGCCCGAGCCCGTGCCCGTGCCCGTGGCCGTGGCCGAGCCACAGCCAGAGCCAGAGCCAGAGCAAGAGCCAGAGCTGGCCGCGGTTGCGGAGCCCGAGCCCGAGCCAGCGCTTGTCGCGGTTGCGGACCCCGACCTCGCACTCGCCGCCTCCGCGGAGCTCGAGCTCGAGCCCGAGCCCGAGCCCGAGCCCGACCTCGCACTCGCCGCCTCCGCGGAGCCCGAGCCCGAGCCCGACCTCGCACTTGCCGCCTCCGCGGAGCTCGAGCCCGAGCCCGAGCCCGACCTCGCACTTGCCGCCGTCGAAGTCGCGGGCCATGCCAACGCCGAAGAAGACACCGGGGTCGAGTTGGAGGAGCCTGTTGCCGTCGGGGTCATGGCTGGCGTCGATGATCTTGCATCCGAATCGGCCGTGGAACCCGCCCAGCTTCAGCCGAGCGGCGACGAACTGCTGGCGGCAGCCGAGGCGGCCGAGGAAGCCGGCGACGATTCGTCCCTGCGTTCGCTCCTCCTCTGGACGGCTCGGGCCTACGCTCGCGAAGGACGGTTCGAGGCTGGGCTCGACACCGCGCACAGGCTGCTTATGCGCTCGCCGAGCGATGTGGACGCCCACCTCGTCCTGGTGGAGTTGTATGTCGCCCGCAGCTGGGATTCGCTCGCTGCCGAGAAGCTCCTGCTCCTTGGCAGGCTGGCCGACCTCGACGGTGACGATGCCACCCGCAAGCGGCTGTGCCAGGCCGCGAGTCGAGCCTTCCCCGGCAACGAGCGCCTGGAGGCTCTCTGCTCCTAGCTCCGTCCGGGCTGAGCCGAACGCTCCAAGGTATACACTTAACTTCGATGCCTGTGCTCCAGTCGGCCCTCGACCAGATTCACCCGAATGCCGTAGCCGACATTGCGATCACCGCTCTCCTGATCTACTGGCTTTTCAGCTTGATCAGAGGGACGCGCGCGGTGCGGCTTGTCATCGGCGTCTGCTTGCTGTTCCTCGTTTATGCCGCGGCGGTTACCCTCGAACTTCGACTCCTGACCCAGATTCTCCAGACAGGCGCGTATGTCGGGTTGATCGCGCTTGTTGTGGTCTTTCAGCCGGAGCTCAGGCGGGCGCTCGATCGTATTGGCAGGCTGGGCTCCCTTGGCTGGTTGAGCTCTCCAGCGGAACAGACACGGACCGCCCACGTTGCCGCAGAAGTCGCCAGTGCCGCCGCCCGAATGTCGCGCGACGGCCACGGCGCTCTGATCGTGATCGAGCGGGAAACGGGTCTGCAGGAGATCGCCGAGAACGGCGTCATGCTGCACGCCGACATATCCGCCGATCTGCTGGTGACGATCTTTTCGCCAAAGACCCCGCTGCACGATGGGGCCGTCGTCATCAGAGGCGACACGATCCTCGCGGCCGGGTCGATTCTGCCCTCGGCCGAGACAACGATCCCGTTGGAGCGCTTTGGCACCCGGCATAAAGCGGCTCTCGGAATCACCGAGCAGACGGATGCGATCGTCGTCGTCGTGTCGGAGGAGACGGGCCAGATCAGCCTCGTAGAGCGCGCCCGGATCGTGCGCAACCTCGACGAGCCGAAGCTCACCCGGGCGCTGGCCACCCATCTACACCCGGCCTTGACAGGCACGCGGTTGACCAGGCAGTCGACGCCCGGATCTCTCGGCCCGACATTCCGCGACCTGGCAAGAAGGACTCGCATCGGTCGGATTCGCCGCGAGTCCCACGCGGACCCCCAGAGCGGGGGAAATCCCGGCGATCCCCGGGCCGACGACGAGCCTGCGGCGTGAGCGGTCCGATGGCCCTGCTGCGTTTCGTCTTCCGAAACTGGGCGCTCAAGCTGAGCGCGGTAGCCCTGGCGATCGTCCTCTTCGTCGGCATGGTCGCGCTCCAGAACGCTCAGGCCTGGGCCGGCGAGGTCCCGATCGTGCCGGTGAATCAACCCACAACCGCATCTCTTATTGGCACCCTGCCCAATGTCACCAAGATCCACTTCATTGCTTCTCCGGACGTCCCGATCACCCAGGCGAGCTTCCGAGCGACGATCGACCTGGCCGGCGTCACCGTCAGCGACAGCGAGAACTCGCTGGTGAGAGTTCAGTTGGTCGCCACCGACCCCCGGATCCAGATCATCGACTTCCAGCCCCAGCAGATCGGCGTGACCCTCGATCCCATCGTCCGCAAGACGGTCAGCGTCCGCGTTGAGGAGCCTGCCGGCTCGATGCCGACAGGGTTGTCGCTGGGAACCCAGTCGCTAAGCGTCCAGCAGGTCGAGGTCGAAGGGGCGCAATCCGCCGTGGCCAAGGTGGCCTACGCGCAGGCGCTGGTGCGAATCGATGCCTCGGGCCTCGACTTCAACGACAACGTGGACCTGGTGGCCGTCGACGCTGCGGGAGCTGCAGTTACTGGGAGCCTCCAGCTCGATCCACGTACCGTCCACGTCCAGATCCAGATCGGGAGCCAGCTGCGCACCCAGAGCGTGCCCGTCAGCCCGGTCATTACGGGCGCACCGGCCGCCGGGTACAACGTTTCCGCGATCGACATTTCGCCGCCAATCGTCGGTGTGCGCGGACAGGCCGACGCGCTGGCTCTGCTCCACGGTGTGGCCGCCACCAAAGGGATCTCCATTGCCGGCGCAACGGCCGACGTTTCCGTCAAGGTGGCCCTGAACCTCCCGTCCGGGGTCGACGCTCCAGGCGTCACTACGGTGGCTGTGGTGGTTCATCTGCAATCGCAGGGCTCGTCGCGGACCGTCACGGTTGGAGTGGCGCCCGACGGGGCGCGTCCAGACCTCATTTACACGCTGTCCACTCCGAGCATTACGGTCACCATCGGCGGCGCGACCGCGGCGCTCGATGCCTTCGACACCTCGACTCTCACAGCCACGGTATCCGTCGCCAGCCTCGACGCGGGGGTCCACGCCGTCCCGGTCTCGATCAGCTTGCCGCCCGGCATCAAGATGCTGTCCATGAATCCTGCGACGATCCAGGTCACCGTGACCGTGCCCGCCACACCGGTTCCGTCGTCATCCTGACCGAGGCGATCTCCCTGCGTCGTCGCAACACCTATTAGGAGATTCATTTGCCCCGACTCTTTGGCACGGACGGCATCCGCGGCATCGCCAATGTCGATCTCAAGCCAACCCTTGCGTACTCCCTGGGCCGAGCCGCGGCGCATCTCCTGGCCGCTGAAGGCCGAGCCATAGTGGTGGGCCAGGACACGCGGCTGTCCGGGGATATGCTCGTCGCGGCAATCGTCGCCGGAGCTACGAGCATCGGCACCGACGTTCACCTCGTTGGAGTCGTGCCCACCCCCGCTCTTGCCTTCATGACCGCGGCCGGAGATTTCGCGGCGGGGATCATGGTTTCGGCCTCGCACAACCCGGCGCGCGATAACGGGCTCAAGGTCCTCGACGCGAACGGCCTCAAGCTCGACGAAGGGATCGAGGACGAGCTCGAGCAGCTCGTCTGGCGCGCGGAGGAGATCCCTGCCGCGCCGCCTGAGAAGCTCGGCCGAGTCGTGGACGCTCGGGGGCTGATCGATCTCTACCTCGCCCACCGGTGCGGCTTGGCCGCCGCGACGAATTCGACGCTCCACCTCGTGGTTGACTGCGCCAACGGCTCCGGCTGCGTGGCCGCGGCCGCCGTCTTCGGAGCGACGCACGGCGAAGTCGAGACGATCTTCGACGACCCGAACGGGATGAACATCAACGCGGGTTGCGGTGCCACGGCTCCGTCCGCACTTGCTGCGGAGGTCGTGGCCAGGGGAGCGGATGTTGGCTTCGCCCTCGATGGAGACGCCGATCGCCTGATTGCCGTCGATGCCACGGGGTGCGTGGTGGACGGCGACGCCGTCCTCGGGATTCTCGCCCTGGACCGGCTCTCCCGGGGACTACTTCCCAACGGCGCCCTGGTGGTTTCGGTGCTCTCGAACGGGGGGCTCCAGAGAGTGGTCGAGGAGGCGGGTGGGCAGATCATCCGTACGCCCGTCGGCGACAAGTACATCCTCGAGGGGATGCTGGTGAACGGCGCCGGTCTGGGGGGTGAGAAGAGCGGCCACGTCATCGTCATGGAGCACTCGACAAGCGGTGACGGAATCCTCACCGCGCTCGAGATCCTTGCAATCATGACCCGTACGGGCCGCAGCCTGGCCGATCTGGCCTTGCAGGTGCCGATGATGCCCCAGCAACAACGGGCCATCCCGGCTCGTCACAAGGACCAGTGGGAGGGAGATCCGGTCATCAGCCGCCTGATCGCCAGGGCGGAGGCCCGCCTCGGCTCATCCGGACGGGTTCTCGTCCGACCGTCGGGCACGGAGCCGGCCATCAGGGTAATGGTGGAGGGTTCCGACGCAGGCCTGGTGGCCGAGCTAGCCGACGAACTCGCTGCTGTCGCCAGGGAGCGGCTAAACTAGCGCCCTTCGCGATTACCGCGCCGGCAGGCGACGCCGGGGCCCGAGGTCCACGAGACCGGGAGTGACATCTGTATGTGCGGCATCGTCGGATATACCGGACCGCGAGATGCGGGCCCAGTTCTCATGGATGGGCTGAGGCGCCTGGAGTACCGCGGCTACGACTCCGCCGGGATTGCCCTGGTCACTGACGACGGCGACCTCTTCGTCGAGAAACGAGCCGGCAAGGTGGCCAATCTCCAGAATGCGCTCGGCGGCGACCCGCCCAGAGCCGGAATTGGCCTGGCCCATACACGGTGGGCGACTCACGGCCGTCCCAGTGACCTCAATGCCCATCCCCACTCCGACTGCACCGGCTGCATCACCGTCGTTCACAACGGCATCGTCGAGAACTTCCGAGAGTTGCGCGACGAGCTGGTGGCGCGAGGGCACACGCTCCGATCCGAGACCGATACCGAAGTCGTGGCCCATCTGGTCGAGGATGCGTACCACGGCGATCTGGCCGACGCGGTGCGCGTTGCGTTGAGACGCCTGGAAGGCGCCTATGCCCTGGTGGTCATGCACCGCAACGAGCCCGAGCGGCTCGTCGGGGCGCGTTTGAACGCCCCGCTGATCGTGGGTGTCGGGACCGACGAAAGCTTCCTGGCTTCTGACGCGGCGGCCATCGTCGCTTACACGGACAAGGTGATCTTTCTTGCCGACGGCGATGTGGCCGACCTCCTACCCGGCGTCGTGGTCGTGACCGACCGCGACGGGGTCGTCGTGGAGCGCCCGATCGACGTCATCAACTGGTCGGCCGAGTCCGCTGAAAAGGGCGGCTACGACCACTTCATGCTCAAGGAGATCCACGAGCAGCCGGCCGCGCTACAGGCGGCGATGACGGGCCGCGTTAGAGGCGAGAAGGTATGCCTCGAGGAGATCGATCCGATCCGCGAGCGCCTCGCCGGGATCGATCGGGTCGAGATGATCGCTTGCGGGACTGCCTACTACGCTTCGCTCGTGGGCGCCGCGCTCTTCCAGGAGTGGCTCGGCGTGCCGGCGAGGGCCACGGTCGCTTCGGAGTTCCGCTACAGCCCGCCGCCTCTAGATGCGCGGACGCTCGTCGTGGCAGTGACCCAGTCGGGCGAAACGGCGGATACGATCGCCGCAGCTCGCCTGGCGCACGAACGCGGCGCGCCGCTCGTGGCCGTCACCAATACGGTGGGTTCGGCCATTACTCGAGAGGCCGATGCCTCGGTGTTCCTGCAGGCCGGACCGGAGGTTGCCGTGGCCGCGACCAAGACGTTCGTGACCCAGGTACTGACGCTCGTGATGCTGGCCGCCGACGTTGCTCAGCTGTGCGGCAAGCGCACTCCGGAAGAGATGCGGGCGCTCACGAAGGCGCTGCGACGTCTGCCAGAGCAGGCGCAGCGGGCGATCGACCTGGGCAAATCGACCGAGGAGATCGCGGCACGGTATGCAGGCGCGGCCGGGTTCATGTACATCGGGCGAGCCTTCGGCTACCCGGCGGCCCTGGAGGGCGCGCTGAAGATCAAGGAGATCAGCTACCTCCATGCCGAGGGCTACGCGGCCGGCGAACTCAAGCACGGCCCGATTTCGCTGCTCGATGCGGACGTGCCGCTCGTCGCCGTGGCGACCCGGTCGTCGGTTTACGAGAAACTGATCAGCAACCTGATGGAGGGCAAGGCACGCGATGCGCGGGTCCTCGCGATAGCCACGGAAGGCGATGACCAGATCGAGAAGCTGGCCACCGACGTTTGCTGGGTGCCGGACACCATCGAGTCGCTCAGCACGATCCTGGCGGTCATCCCGCTCCAGCTCTTTGCCTACTACGTGGCGGTGGCGCGAGGGCGGGACGTGGACCAGCCGCGAAACCTGGCCAAATCGGTGACGGTGGAGTAGATGGCGGGCACGAGGCGGTCGGTGGCCGGAGCGGCCGGTGACGATTCCGGCGGCGACGACGCGGCCGCTCAGCTCGCATCGCCGCCGCAGGGCACGACCGAACTCGGGATCGACATCGTCCGGATCTCTCGCATCGCCGAAACGATGGATCGATTCGGAGATCGATTCAGCAAGCGGGTGCTGACTCCGGCTGAAGAATCGTACGTCCGCAATCGTCCGCAGACGCTGGCTGGGCGATGGGCCGCCAAGGAAGCGGTTTCCAAGGTCCTGGGTCTCGGGGTTCGCGGCATCGGCTGGCGCGATATCGAGGTCGAGCGCCTGCCGACGGGGGCACCGGCGATCCGACTGCACGGGCGTGCGGCTCGAAGGGCGACGCAGCTCGAGATGGGTCGCATCGCCGTCTCGATCAGCCACGAGGCCGACTACGCCGTCGCCGTCGCCTACGGCGTCAGGACCGCGGGCGGGCGCTTCGTGTATCCGCCCGACATCGAGGAACGGCTGGACGAGCGCGAGGCGCATCTCCTCGGCCGCCTCCAGAGGCTACGGGCCATGGCCAAAGAGGCCGCGATGCTGGAGAATCAAGTGGGGTTCGCAGCCAAGCAGGAGCGCGAGGAGACGGGCGATGAGTAGTCGGATCGCGCAGGGGACGGTCGAGTTGAACGACGCTGTGGCCGCCGCTCTGCTGCCGCCCAGGCCGGTCCGCGGCCATAAGGGGAGCTTCGGCAAGCTGCTGGTAATCGCCGGCTCGGTCGACTATGCCGGGGCTGCTTTCCTGGTCTGCACCGCGGCTGGTCGCGCGGGGGCCGGGCTGGTAACGCTGGCCACGCTCGAGTCGCTGCAGCCGCTGTTTGCGACCAAGGTAGTCGAGGCCACGACCCTCTCATTGCCGGAAGACGACGTCGAAGAGGTCGACCCCGAAGAAGCACTTGCCCGGATCCTCGACCATGAGCACGACGCCCTGGTCGTGGGGCCCGGTCTGAAGCCGAGTCTTTCGATGACGGAGTTGATCCAGGCTCTCCTGACCGGCGACGAAGATGGCGAGCCCGTGCCGGCGGTCATCGACGCGGAAGCCCTGCGCTCGCTCGCGACCGTCGACGGCTGGGCCGGCGAAGTAACCGCTCGGTGCGTGCTCACGCCCCACGTCGGGGAGTTCCGGCGGCTGCGAGCCGCGGACGGCCACGACCCCGAAGCCGACGGCGATCTCGTAAATGACGACGCGCGACGGGTTGCGGCGGCGCGCGCCGCCGCCGAAGAGTGGGGCCAGGTCGTGGTCCTGAAGGGAGCGCGCACGGTCATTGCTGAGCCCGGCGGCCGCGCTGCCGTTGCACCGTTCGAAAACCCTGCGCTCGCAAGTGGCGGAACGGGCGATGTGCTGGCGGGGACGATCGGCGCGCTTCTCGCCCAAGGGCTCGGGACCTTCGAGGCTGGGCAGCTGGGCGTCTACTTGCACGGCATGGCCGGCGAGGCCGTTCGAAAGCGGCTCGGCGACGCCGGCCTGCTGGCATCAGATCTGCCGCCCGAATTGCCGCTGGCGCGAAAGCGGCTGATCGAAATCGCGGAAGCGGGCCGGAATGGAGCCGAGAAGCCCACGTGACCGATTCGCCAGGTCACGCCGTCGACGCGGTCGATGCTCCTCGGTCTCCGGCGGCGATCGCGACCAGACACCCCCTGGTGACACTCGAACCCGGACGTCCGCTGCCAGCGCTTCCCAGATCGGCCTGGATCGAGATCGACCTCGACGTTCTGGCCGATAACGTTCGGCTGCTGCAAGGGATGCTTCCCGAGGGTGCTCGACTCGACGGCGTTGTCAAAGCCGATGCCTACGGCCACGGCGCCGTGCCGGTGGCACGAGCGCTTGTCGCCGCAGGCGTCGAGAGCTTGAGCGTTGCCACTTACGACGAAGGCCTGGAGTTGCGGCAGGCGGGCATCTCGGTGCCGGTCCTCGTCGTATACCCGATCCCTCCGGAACTCGCCGCCGATGCATTGCGCCACGGCCTGTCGATCACGGTGGGCGACTTCACACTGCTCGGGCGCACCCTTGCCGTCCTGTCCGGGCTCCCCGAGTCTCTCGGTCCCGACGGCCGGTTGTCTATCCACGTGGAAGTCGAGACAGGGCTCGGGCGTGGAGGCTTCGATCCCTCGGACGTTCCCGCTGCCGTGGCGGCCATCGAGACTGAGCCGAGAGCACGCCTGGCCGGCCTGTGGTCGCATTTGCAGAACGCAGGGGATCTGGGCCGGTCGGAGTCTCAGGCAGCCAACTTCGGTGCTGCCTCGATATTGCTGGAGGAAGCCGGCACTAGCCTTCCCGTGCGCCATCTGGCGGCGAGCGGCGGCTTGCTGGCGGCGAGCGTGCCGAGCTTCGACGTCGTCCGCGTCGGTATTGCCCTATACGGGGTCATACCGGACGGTCTGACGCCCGGCCGGGTGAATCGGGGTGCCGCCGCGCGACTTCGCCCGATCCTTTCGCTACGAGCGCGGCCGGTCAGAGTGGCATCGTTGCCCGCAGGGACCGGCGTCAGCTACGGGCCGTCCTTTGTCACGGAACGCCAGAGCCGGATCGCAACTCTGCCTCTCGGATATGCCGACGGATACCCGCGCAGCCTGTCGAATAGGGCACAGGTTCTGGTTCGCGGCAGGCGAGTTCCGGTTGTCGGTACCGTCGCGATGGACGCGGTTATGGTGGATGTCACCGACGTCCCGGGACCGCCGGTTACCGTGGACGACGAGTTCACGCTTATTGGGCACCAGGGAGATGTGGCCATCGGGGTCATGGAAGTGGCGCAATGGGGCAACACCATCTCGCATGAGATCTTCACGGCGATGTCTGCGAGGGTACCCCGGGTGTACTATGCCGCAGCCGAGGCCGTGGAGTTACGGACGGTGGCCTCTGCGCCCGATCGGGTAGGGTAGAGGCAGGCAGCCGGGCTGGCCTCCCGCCAGGCGTCCGGGCGTTTCGACCACGCGCCAAGTGCGACATTCGACGACTCGTGGGGTTCGAGCATGATGGAAATCCAGGACCGTTCCGAAGAGCAGCGAGACGACCTCGTGGAGCGCGCCGCGCGCGAGATCCAGCTGCGCGGCTTGACTGCGCCGGCGGTCCTCTTCCTTCAGGCCAGCCGTCCTTATCGGCCGCTCGGCAGCGGGGCGATGGTCTTCTTCGACCCGGTACTGCACCGCGTCTTCGGAGGCGAGCTGCCCGTCGCCAGCGAGATCCTGGCCGACGACATAGGGATCGAGCAGCTCATCGAGCGGCTTCAGGATCCCGACGACGAGATGACCTGGGACGCCTGAAGCGCGTTAGCATAGTCACGTGAAGCGCCAGCCTGGAGCGTACTTCGCCCTCGACTTCGGCTCGGCCACCACGTCGGCAGCCCTGATCGGACGCGTCGGCATCCGCTGGCGTCTCGTTGCCTATTCGGCCGCTCCTGCATCCACCCCGCTCGATGTCCAACTCATCGATCTCTTGCAGAGGGTTCACGCCGCTGACGCAGAGTTGCTGGCCTCGCTGAGCCCCGACTCCGACCTCGGAGGTCCGCCCAACCTTGCCTCACTGGCCGGGGCGCTACCCAGGCTCGAGGCCCAAAGCTCTCCCCCGAGAGGGATCGCGGTGCTCGCGGGATCGCGCCGTCAGAAGATCGCGCTGGAGGCTGCGGCCACCCGCTCGGGCTGGCTGGTGATCTCCGGCAGTGCGGACGAGGACGACCCCGTCGCGCTCAGTCG
>CAZRUC010000002.1:0-18674 GCA_964603175.1 uncultured Anaerolineaceae bacterium | reverse complement strand
GCTGGCTGGTGATCTCCGGCAGTGCGGACGAGGACGACCCCGTCGCGCTCAGTCGGCTCGCCCTATCGCCCGACGTGAGTGCGGTCGTGCTCGGTTCCGACCGTTCGCCATCGGGCGACGAAAGGCGCCACCTGCCGATGCTGGCGGCCCTGGTGGCCGCCGCCTATGCCTGTCGTCCCGAGCTGACAGTCGTGCTTGCGGGAGGCGCCGGCGTCCACGAGGGGGCATTTTCCGCTGCCGGGGCCGGCGCCGGCGCTTCGACCGAGGAGGATGGGTCACCGACCGCCGGCCCGAGATCTCACAACGTTCTGATCGCCCCCGATGCCGCAGCCGGCGAGCCGGCCGGAGCGGCCCTCCAGCAGGTGCTCGAAGGGCTTCGGGCGGTGTCAAACGACAGCCGCCTTGGCTTCGCCCGTTCGGTCGCGTCGCTTGCGTCGGTGCTCGGACGTTCGATCGAGGGCATCGAAATCGGGTTCCAGGGCGGTCTTCGATGCCGCGCCGAGCCGCTCGGGCCCGGCTCCAAGACGATAGTCTCGTGGCATGCCGCGCCCGCCTCTGCGTCGTTTGCACCCTCCAGTCCCGACGATGCCACGATCGAGAGCCTGGTGGCCTGGTCTCCGGCAGTCCTGGACCGCTACCGCGTGACCGACCGGCTCCGCGATCTGCGGATATCCCCCTGGGGGGACGCCGAAGGAGACGGCGCGCTGCTTCGCGCAATTGCTGCCAAGGCCGCCACTGAACGCGCCATCGCCGCGACGCCGGACATTTCGGCCCGCCCGATGCCCGACTTGATCGTGGCTGGAGGCGGGACGTGGGCTTCGATGCCAGCCGCCCTGGCGGCGCTCGCGTTGGCCGATCTGGTCCGCCGGCCGGGTGTGAGCAAGCTGGCCGTGGATCACGCACGCCTCCTCGGGCCCCTCGGCGCCATCGAGGATGAAGACGAACGTTGCCGCATGCTTTCGGATCTCGCCGACGATCTCCTCCTGCCGCTGGGCAGCGTCATCATGCCGACCGGGATGCGCCAGGGTCGAAGCGCCGGGAAGTTGACTCTTCGGCCCCGGGACTCCAAGCCCGAGGTCGAGTTGGACCTGCAGCCGGGCGCCCTCGAATCGATCGACCTCGGACCCGGCCAGACCGCCATTGCCGAAATGGAGTTCCGCGAAAGCATTCGACTGACCGGGCGCGGCCGCAGCTTCGGCGTGGAAGTCGAGGGCGGGCTCGTCGGGCTGCTGGTCGACATGAGGGAGATTCCCCTGCGAGTGTCGGATCGGAGCGAGGCCCGACGCGCGGCCCTCGAGGCATGGCAGCGGGTCGTGTGGCCGGAGACCGTCGAATGATCGAGCAGTCGATGGCGCGTATCGCCGGCCGCCCGCTCCTTCTCCGGGCGCCCACTATCCGATTCTTGCTCCGTCCGGGCGATCGAGCACTCGTCTCCGCCGGGGAGGCCGTGCTGCCGGGCACACCCCTGGCCGAGCGAACCCTCGACACCGCCTCGGTCGAAGCGGGCCGGATCTCCTACGTCCCCGGAACCGGCGACGAGCCCGCTCCCGATGCCCCTCGCGGCGCGAAGCATTCCGAAGCCTCTCCGAAGCGACGTGCCCTCTGGCGGGGCGCACCCGCACCGGCCACAGACGTTCCTATGCGGCCCGGCGCAGAGCGGCGATGTCCGCCGACTCCCGGCAAATGGTGGGTCGGTGGAGTCGATCTGCGGGGCCACTCGCCGCGCCGCCGGCCTGCGCCCAGGCGGATCTCCGGCACGCTGCTGTTCGAGGTCGGTGGCAAATGGCATGCCGCCGCAGGGGAACGGCACCAGCTCGTGGAGGCGCCGGCGGCGGGCACCGTCATCGAAGCTCGTAACGGCATCCATGTCACGGTGGCACTGTCCGGGATTGCCCTCCCCGCCGCCGTCGGCGCGGGTGAATCGGCGCGCGGCTACCTCGACGTCCCTCGGCTCACCGACGGGGAGCTGTGGGCAAGCGCCCTCGACGTCGGTCGCGCCGGCGCGATCGTGGTCGCCGGCAGCCGAATCTCGGCTCAGGGGATCAGCCGCGCCCGAGCGATGTCGATCCGTGGCTTGATCGCGGCCTCCGTCGGTCAGGGGGAGCTTCGGGACCTCGCGGCGTCGGAGGCTCGACAGCGGGCCAGCCTGCACCAACTCGCGCCGTTCGGCCTTCTTTCGTTCGACGGCCATCAGCGGCGTCCCATGGCTTCGCCGGTGCTGGCACTGCTGGCTGCTCTCGCCGGCCGAGACGTGGCCATCGTGACCGACCCGCCGATGCTGGTCTTCGATGTGGAGGACGTGGCGGTGCCCGAGATCGCTCCAGACTGGGTGCGTGTGCGGAGCGGGCCTCACGCTGGCCGGGAAGGCCGCTACCTCAGCCCCCATGGGATGTATCAGTTCCGGCTCGGTATACGGCTCGAAGCGGCGCTCGTCCGCCTCGGCGACGACCTGGCGCCGACCGTCGTTCCGGTGAGCGACTTGGAGCGCTTCGTCTGACGCTTTCGGGTACCCTCCCCCAATGATCGAAGGCCGGGCTCTCGAACGGGTCGTCGAAACCAGGAGTGCCGCTGCCACGCAGGCGCTGGCCGCCTCGCTGGCAGTAGTGGCACGCCCGGGGGACCTGATCAGCCTGATCGGGGATTTGGGTGCCGGCAAGACCCAATTCGCCAAGGGCTTCGGCGCCGGACTGGGAGTGACGGACACGATCGTCTCCCCGAGTTTCGTGCTCATGGCGGAGTACCGCGGTCGGCTGCCGCTCTTCCACATCGACCTGTACCGGCTGGCCGGCGCTGCCGAAGCGCTCGCGGGCGGGCTCATCGACGAGCGCCAGGGTGAGGGAGTGACTCTGGTCGAATGGGCCGAACGACTCGCAGACGCGATGCCGCTGGGCCGTCTCGACATCGTCATCGACGGCACCGGCGACGATCCGCGCCGGATAGCGCTGCGGGCCGGAAACGACGAGTACGTCCGCTACCTCGAGGCGCTTCCGGCAGATCTGATCGCCGCGAAGGCTCGGACATGAGCGGCGGCGGATTCGTTCTGGCGATCGATACGTCCGGCACTCGGGCGCTGGTCGCGCTGGGCCAGGCCGACGGAACCGTGGCCGCGGAACGGCGTTGGACGGCCGGCTACCGCCACGGCGAGGAGCTGCTTGCCCGCACCGACGAAATGCTCAGAGCCCAGGGGGTGATGCTGGCGGATCTGGCGGGTGTGGTCGTCGGGACCGGACCCGGCGCCTTCACGGGTCTGCGGGTCGGCCTCGCAACTGCAAAGGCACTCTCTTGCGGGCTGGGCATCGCCATCGCCGGTGTCCCGACGTCGGCGGCGCTGCTGGCCGCGGCAACCCTGGCAAGCGGAGCCGAGGAGCAGCGGGCGGTCCTTCTGCTACCGGCAGGACCTTCCGATCGAGTCCTCGTCGCGGGTGGCGAAGCGCGCTTGATCAAGGGCGGCCTGGAACCCGACCTGCCCGCGGGGACGGTGGTGGTGGCGGTCGACCTGCCGAACCGCGCCCCCGACGAGGCCCTCGCGCTGGGGGAGGTTGCCGAGATTGGTCTGGGGGCCGCGCTGCTGCGGCTTGGCGTCGATAGGCTGGCGGCCGGCGGCGACGATGTCGCGCTACTGGTGCCCGAATACGTGACGCTGCCGCGCGGGATCGCGACGATGAAGGGGGAGGTCAAATGGTCGCGCGACCTCCCGTAGCAATCGTGCTCGACCGCATGAAGGTCGACGATCTGCCTGCCGTCCACGAAATCGAACGCGAGAGCTTCAGCACGCCCTGGCCGGCGCATGCCTACCGCCAGGAACTCGAGACAAACCGGCTCGCCCACTACCTGGTGGCCCGCTGGGGCGACCAGATCGTCGGTTTCGCGGGCATCTGGCTCCTCGTTGATGAAGCCCACATCACGACCTTCGCCGTGCGACGGACGTGGCGCCGCCACGGAGTGGGGGAGCGGTTGCTCCTCGCTTTGCTGGACCTCGCGCGATCCAGAGGCGCGCATGAGGCGACGCTCGAAGTCAGGCCCTCGAACATGCCGGCCCGCCGTCTCTACGAGAAGTACGGCTTCAAGGTCGTGGGAACTCGAACGCGCTACTACAGCGACGACAACGAGGACGCGCTGATCATGACGACGCCGTCCCTGGATGGGCGGGCGATGTACGAGCGGCTGGTGGAGCTCCGGGCCGCGGTCGCGGCTCGGCCCGTGGCCGAGATGGGGCCCGACGGACGGCCGCTTCCGCCCCCCGCCGCTCAGCCGGGCAGTAGGCCGGAAAGTGAGCCGGGGGCCGCGTCGGCAGACGCCGGGGCGGAGCCAAGCAGGACTATCCGACCCGGCAGCATCACGCGAGGCCGGCCGTGAGCGGGGCTGGCCTGATCCTTGCCGTCGAGACCAGCTGCGACGAGACGAGTATCGCCCTGGTCGAGGGTGGTCGGCGGATCCAGTCCAACGTCATCGCCAGCCAGGTCGCGATGCATGCGGCCGCCGGCGGGATCGTGCCGGAAGTTGCAGCGCGCGCTCACCTGCGCTGGATCGTGCCGGTTCTGGACGAAGCGTGGGCGTCGGGCGGAGCGAGCTGGGACGATGTCTCTGCCGTCGCGGTAACCCAGGGACCCGGCCTTGCCGGCTCGTTGCTGGTGGGCATCAACTTCGCCAAGACGCTCTCTTACGTCCACGGCAAGCCGCTTGTGCCGGTGAACCACCTCGAGGGCCACCTCTACGCCGCGTGGCTGGACGACGACGCGAGGGAGGTCGCCGAGCCGCTCTTCCCGCTGGTGGCTCTCATCGTCTCGGGTGGGCACACCTTCCTGGTCGAGATGCGCGACCACCTCGAATACCGCCTGCTCGGCGAGACGGTCGACGATGCGGCCGGGGAAGCCTTCGACAAGGTCGGCCGGCTGCTCGGCCTGCCGTACCCTGGCGGACCCGAGATCATGCGCGCCGCGGCGGGTGCGACCAGCCGCGACGTCACGTTCCCGCGCGCCTGGCTCGGCGATTCGTACGACTTCAGCTTCAGTGGCCTCAAGACCGCGGCCCGGCGCACGATCGCACGGGAATCGGGGGAGGAGAACGGCCACGCAACCGAGCCGCTCCCCGAGGAGCGCGTCTCGGAGCTCGCATACGGCTTCCAGGAATCGGTCGTGGACGTGCTCGTCACGAAAACGGTGCGGGCTGCTCGCGCCATCGGGGCGCGGTCCGTGGTCCTTGGCGGCGGCGTCGCCGCGAACCAGGTGTTGCGGGACCGCCTGTCTGACGCCTCCCGGAAAGCCGGAATTCCGCTCGTCGTTCCGCGGCCGGCCCTCTGCACCGACAACGGCGCGATGATCGGGGCGGCGGCAGCGCGACGCTGGGCGGCCGGGGCCCGCGCGGGACTCGACCTGGACGCACGGCCATCGATGCCGCTGGCCCGCAGATGAGTGAATCGCCGGTTCCGATATCGGGGGTTCGGAAGACCCCGCGGCTTGATCCGCTCGCGATACGACGCCTCCTGCGCGCCGAAGGGCTGAAGGCCCGCCGCTCACTCTCGCAGAACTTCCTGGCCGACCCGGACGTACTCCAGTCGATTCTCGACCTTGCGGCGCCGGAGCCGGGTCGGCGCGTGCTGGAGGTTGGACCCGGGCTGGGAATCCTGACCGGCGGGTTGCTGGCCGGAGGGGCCTCGGTCACGGCAGTGGAGCTGGACCGGCGCCTGGCCGAACGCCTGGGCCGCGTCTACCCCGACGAAATCGAAAGCGGCGCGCTCAACCTCGTCCAGGGCGACATCCTCGATCAAACGACCGTGGAGCTGATCGCATCGCCGTTCGAGGTCGTGGCCAACGTTCCCTACCACATCACGAGCCCGATTCTGCATCGCTTCCTGGGCGCGCCGCCCCGCCCCGAACGGCTCATCCTGATGCTCCAGCGCGAGGTCGCCGAGCGGATTTCGGCGGCCCCGGGCGGGATGAGCTATCTCTCCGTGTTCGTCCAGTACCACGCCGCCGTCCGAATCGCCTTCGTCGTGCCGCGAGAGGCGTTCGAGCCGGCGCCCGAAGTCGAATCGGCGGTCGTGATCATCGAGACGGTCGATCCACTCGGCGAACGCCCGCGCCTGTCGGAGGCGGACGAGGCGGGGCTGTGGCGACTGGTCCAGGTCGGGTTCCACGAGCGCCGAAAGATGATCCGCAACGTCCTCATCCGCCAGCTGGGGCAACCCGCCGACGCTATAGATCGAGCCCTGGGAGCCTGCGGGATCGATGGCGAGCGGAGGCCCCAGACGCTCGGAGTCGACGAATGGATCGCCCTGCGAGCGGCCCTCGGCGTCAAGGCGCCGGCCCAGGCGTGAACGCTCCGCCCGCCCCGGGGTCCGTCAGCATTGTCCGCGAGGCGCCCGCCAAACTGAACCTGACGCTCGCGGTGATCCGCCGTCGAGCCGACGGCTATCACGCCTTGCATTCCGTGTTGGTGCCGCTGAAGTTGGCCGACACGATTTCGGTCTCGATCCTCAACTCCTCGCCGTCGTCGCCGCCGTCGTCGCCGCCCCCGAGCGACACGCTCGCCCTTTCGGGCTTCGACCTGCCGAACACAGGCGACAATCTGGTGCTCCGAGCGATAGCAATGGCGCGAGCCGCAATCACGCAAACCTGGCCGGGAGCGCCCGCCGTGCCCCCGCCACTTGCCGCGGAACTCGTCAAGCTCGTTCCCGTGGCCGCCGGCCTGGGGGGTGGCAGCAGTGACGCGGCGTCGGCGCTGGACGCGGCACTCGAAGCGTGGGATGCCACGCTCTCGATGGAGCGGGCGATGGCGGTTGCCGCGGCGCTCGGCTCGGACGTGCCGTTCTTCCTCGCCGGAGGAGCCGCCCGCATCTCGGGCCGAGGCGAGTTCGTCGATCCGCTCCCCGATTTGAAGGGACGACAGCCGGCCGTGCTTCTCGTCACGCCTCGCGTGGCCGTCTCGACCCGAGCGGTCTTCCAGGCGTTCAGCCTGGGTGCGAGGCCCGTGCGCACCGAGGCGGCGCAGGAGATCTCGGAGCAGCTGGCTGCGGACATGACGGCCGGCCTGCGGGTTGAGGCCCTCCTCGAGCGGGCGGCGGACCTGGCCACGTCCAACGATCTCCTGGCGGCCTCGGTGTCGGTCGTGCCCACGCTTCTGCCCTTCCGCCGGGCGCTCGCCAGGCTGCTTGCGCTGCCGGTGGGCCAATCAGGGTCCGGGCCGACCTGCTGGACGCTCTACCCGACTCTGGCAGCAGCGCGCAAGGCGGCCCGAGTGGTCGAGGCAGCCGTCGCGAACGGCTTGCTGCCCGAAATCGGCCACGGAGCCCCTTTCGTGGCCGCGACGACGATCCTGAGCCGACGGGCGGCGCGCGCCGGCGCGGCCGGCCCCGCCGGACCGGCTCGCGGTCGTCACAATGTAGTCGCATCGGTCGGTGAGTCGCTCGAGCAGGACGGGAGGTAGCTTCGATGCCCCGCGAGGAAGTTTCGACGCCTGAGGCGCCGTCGGCGATCGGGCCGTACAGCCAGGCGATCGCAATCGATGGGTTCGTGTTCTGTTCCGGTCAGCTCGGACTGGATCCCAAGACCGGACAGCTGGTCGAGGGCATCGAGAACCAGACCGAGCGGGCGCTGCTGAACCTCACGGCCGTCCTCGGCGCGGCGGGCCTGTCGGTCGCCGATGTGGTCAAGACGACGGTCTTCCTCTCCGATATGGCCGATTTCTCGGCGATGAATGCGGTCTATTCGCGCTTCGTTGTCGAGCCGGCCCCCGCCCGGAGCACAGTCCAGGTCGCGGCGCTACCCAAAGGCGGGCGCGTCGAGATCGAAGCGACGGCTCGCCGTTCGAGTTGACCCCAGACGTTCGGGCTGACGCCACCTCGGCAAGCCTTCCTTGACACCCCGGCGAGGCCACCCATACGATGCCTGAACCTGTATGACGAGCGACGACCAACCCACCCAATCCGGAGTGCTGCCGGTCGTGCTCGCGGCCGGGCTTGGCACGCGCATGAAGTCCGCAAAGCCGAAGGTGCTGCACGAGTTGTGCGGCCGGCCGATGCTCGCCTACGTCCTCGACGCGGCGAATGCCGTCAGCGACCGGCGCCCGCTGATCGTTTACTCACCCCATACCGCGGCGATCACCGAAGTCTTCCGTGACAGGGCCGACTTCGCGCTCCAAGCCACTCCCCGTGGCACAGCCGACGCCCTCGACGCCGCGCTGGCCGTGGCACCGAAGGACGTATCGGAGATGCTGGTCCTCTCCGGTGACGTACCCCTCGTGGATCCGATGCTGCTCGCCGAGTTGATCGAGACGCGGCGGCAGCGGGGCGCCGCGATGGCATTGATCGCCGTCGCCACGTTCGAGCCCGACGGCCTCGGCCGCGTGATTCGCAGCGAGGACGGAGCCGAGGTGCTGCGAGTTGTCGAGGACAAGGACGCCAGCCCTGACGAGCTGGCTATCGACGAGATCAACGCCGGCATCTACGCCTTCGACGCAGGATGGCTGCGCGGACGAATCGGCGATGTGAAGCCGTCGGCTGTCTCCGGCGAGCTCTATCTCCCGGAACTGGTCGCTCTTGCCCGGGCAGATCGCCGGCCGGTGGTCTCGATCGAGGTCGAGGACGACGGCACGCTCTCCGGCATCAACGACCGCTCCCAACTCGCAGCCGCCGAGCTCGATCTTCGGATGAGCATCAACGAAGCGCACATGGTCGCCGGCGTGACGATGGTCGACCCGGCCCGAACCTATGTGGATCATTCCGTCGATCTGGCCGCCGATGTCGTCCTCGAGCCGGACGTGATATTGCGCGGGACCACTCGCATCGGCGAGGGCACTCGGATCGGAGCGGGCAGCCAGATCATCGATACCGTGGTCGGCCGCAACTGCTTCATCTGGGCCAGCGTTCTCGAATCGTCCGAGGTGGAGGACGAAGTCCAGATCGGGCCCTTCTCGCACCTGCGCCCGAAATCTTCGATCGGATCGAAGGCCAAGCTGGGCAACTTTGCCGAGGTCAAGGCAAGTCGCCTGGAGCCGGGAGTCCAGCAGCACCATTTCAGCTACATCGGGGACGCGGAACTGGGCGAGAGGACCAACGTGGGCGCGGGCACGGTCACTTGCAATTACGACGGCGTGCGCAAGCACAAGACGAAGATCGGCAAGAACGTGTTCCTGGGCTCGGACACGATGCTCGTGGCGCCGGTCGAGTTGGGGGACGGCGCACGCACAGGCGCCGGATCGGTGGTCACGAAGGACGTACCGGCAGGGATGCTCGCCGTCGGCGTGCCCGCCCGTAATCGCAAGCCGCGCGATCCGTCACCGCCTCCCGACGAGACCTCCAAATGAGCGACGTCATCTTGCAGGTGCTGGTCGTCCTGCTTCTCGTGATGGTCGAGGCCGTCTTCGTGGCTGCCGAGATTGCCATCGTCACGCTGCGCCGGAGCCGTCTCGAGCAACTGATCGAGGAAGGCAGTCGAGGCGCGCTGCAGGTCAAGCATCTGCTGGAGGACCGGCCCCGTTTCCTGGCCATCGTCCAGATCGGCGTCACGTTCGTCGGCTTCCTCGCCTCCGCCTACGCCGCCGTCAATCTGGCCAATCGCCTCGCTCTCGTGTTGGGCGACGTCCCCGTCTTGAAGGATGCGTCCGGGGGGCTGGCCGTGCTGATCGTCACCATCGTGCTGGCGTTCTTCACCATAGTCTTCGGCGAGCTCGTGCCAAAGACCTTCGCCCTCACCCACACAGACCGTGTCGCTCTTTCCCTGGCAGGCCCGGTGGAATTGGTCGGCGAAATCCTGAGCCCCCTGGTCAGGGTTCTGACCTGGGCGACTCGCGTCGTTTCCGGAGGCCGTCCCGACGTGGCCCGCCAGACGCAGATCGGCACCCAGGAACTGAAGCTCATAGTCGAGCGCGGCGGCGAGGAAGGGATCCTGGAGGCCGAGGAAGAGCAGATGATCAGCGCCGTCATCGAGCTGGGCCAGCGTCGCGTCCACGAAGTCATGGTCCCGCGCACGGATATCCAGACGCTGGAGGCGACGGCCACGCTGGACGAGGTGATCGATACGATCGTCTCAGAGGGCCACAGCCGGATCCCCGTCTACCGAAAATCGATCGACGAGATCATCGGCATCCTGTATGCGAAGGATCTGCTGCCGCTCCTCAAGAGCGAGAACCATCGCCTCGACCTGCGCAAGATGCTGCGGCCTCCGCTGTTCGTGCCGGAGTCGATGTCTATCGACGACCTGCTGCACATGCTCCAGCGGCGGAAGGTGCACATCGCGATCGTCCTCGACGAGTACGGCGGGACCGCCGGAATGGTCACGATCGAGGATCTGATCGAGGAGATCGTGGGCGAGATCCAGGACGAGTACGACGTCGAAGAGCCGATGACCGAGCGGTTGTCGGAGCATGTGGCGCGGGTCGACGGCCGTGCCTCTGTCGACGATCTGGCCGACTTGTTCGACCTCGAGCTCGGCGACCTCGAGGATTCGGACGAGTACGACACGGTGGGCGGTCTCATCTACCACCGCATCGGCGGTGTCCCCAAGCCGGGCGACGAAGTTCGCATCGACGACTACGGACTGACCCTGACCGTAGAGACCACCGACGGCCATCGAGTCGGCAAGGTTCTTGCGGCTCGCGCGCACCCGGACTCGAACGGGCAGAGCCCAGCCGACGGCGCGCACTAGATCGACCGCCGGTCCCCCCGCAGGCCGCGTGCCGCGCCGCGCCCTTCAGTTCCCGTCTTACTCTGTAGGGGAGTGTTATGTGCGGCCGGTGGGTCGGGAGCCTCGCCCACACAGAGTGACGGACCTGTTCGGGCGCGGGCGCGATCGGGGCCGAGCGTGACGAACGCCATCCGCCTGCCCGCAACGTCCGAATAGCGCGTTTCTAGGCTGCGAGCTGGGAGCCTTCCGATTTACCACTCCGGCCAAGAGTAAGACGGGAAACTGGCTACCGGGGATTGCTCGGCGGCCACCCGGCCGCGCCGCGACAGCCCCGCCGCGACAGCCCCGCCGACGCCGTGGCCCTCAGGCCTTGATCACTTCCACGATGATCTTGCGGAGGGATGCGAGCGCCTCGGCATCCACCACTCCTGCAGCCTCCAGCTCGGCCAGCGCCTGGTCGCGGTATTGGCGAGCCTGGTCGCGAGTGTAGTCGCGACCGCCCAAGCGCTCTATCAGGTTCACCGCGTCCGCCACGAGGCCGTCCCGTGGCTGGTCGGTCCGCCATACGCGCTCGAGGGTCGCGCACTCCTCGGGACTGGCGTGGTCGAAGGCGTAAATCACGGGCAAGGTCATCTTGTGCCGTGCGACGTCCGAGGGTTCCTTGCCGGTTTGCCGCGGCTCGCCCCAGATTCCGAGCAGATCGTCGTTGAGCTGGAACGCGATCCCGAGCGCCCACCCGAATGCCCGGTAGCGCGATATGACAGCCTCGTCGTCCGTGGCCAGTAGAGCGCCCGCCTCGATCGAGGCGGCGATGAGCGCGGCCGTCTTGCGTCCGATCATGTCGAAGTAGAGTTCCACCGACATCGGCTGAGCCTGCTCGCTGGCCCAGATGTCGAGGTACTGGCCCTCGCACAGCGCCAGGCACGTCATGTCGTAGAGGCGCATCACACGCAGGACCTTGGTGTCGGAAAAGCCGAGGTCCGACAACCTGTGCAGGGCGACGCGGCTCAGTGTGAAAAGC
This sequence comes from uncultured Anaerolineaceae bacterium, assembly GCA_964603175.1. Taxonomy (GTDB): domain Bacteria; phylum Chloroflexota; class Limnocylindria; order Limnocylindrales; family CSP1-4; genus Fen-1039. The sequence goes on along the minus strand of CAZRUC010000002.1, from coordinate 7,031 downwards.
GCGTCTCCCGCGTTGATGGCCTGCGGGATGCCGTGTATCGCCCAGAGGGTGGCGCGGTGACGGCGCTCCCGGTCGCCGTCCTCGATGTCGTCGTGGACAAGGCTGAAGTTGTGGCCGAGCTCGACAGCCGCGGCACCCGGCAGCGCGGGTCGGTAATCGCCCGCGATCGAGGCATAAGCGAGGAGTCCCAGGAGCGGGCGCATGCGCTTGCCCGACGATCCGCTGCCGTCCAACCCGAGGTGGTAGCGGACCATCTCGTAGAGCCCGGCCGTGGGTTCATCGCGCTCCGAAAGTAGGCGCAAGATCTCGCGCTCGGTATCGGCGATCAGATCGGGCAATGCTACGGGCGGATGCTGCACGGGCGGATGATACCAACCTGCTTTCAGAATCCCCTGCCGGTGCGGATTCTGGCTCGAGTCAAACGTTGGGTCGTCGCTTCAGTCGACTTCTCGCCCGTCGATCGGGCGGACGAATGCGGTTCCGGGATAATCGGCGTCCGAGTCGTGCGGACCCATCGGGCCGCCCTCGCGCATCTTGGCTTGAGCCTCGTCGACTTCGATAGCGAGCAACTCCATGCGCACGAGGTCGTCGTCCGTGGCGGGCTCGTAATCCTGCGGGGTGTGGCGTCCGGGGAAGTAGCGCTCGGTCAACGCGTCGAGGACGCGACGCTTGCGGGCGGGGTCGACCACGCGATGTGCGCGACCGTAGACGACCACGCTCCGGTAGTTGGCGGAATGGTCCGGGGCGGTCCGAGAGGCGACTAGATCGTCGATCAGGACGACGGAGACTGCCACCGGACGGCCGTCGCGTAGTGCCCGCAGCGTGGCGCTGCCGGGCGAGCCGTGAACGTAGACATGGCCGGCCTCGTAGTGGTAGAGGAACGGGATGACACGAGGCTCGCCGTTCTCGACGTAAGCCACATCGGCGACCAGGCCGACGCGCAGGAACTCTTCGATACGCTCCGGTACGCCGCGATCGGCGTGTCGTCGAATTGTCGTTCGATCGGTCTGGGGTCCGGGGGTCCGGACTTTGGGCGCGTGCGTTTGGTCCATGCGCGCAGCTTACCCAGCGCGAACTCCGCGTGGAAGGTGGTAGCGTGATTGCGTGCCCGTCCCGCGACTGTATGTAACCGACGCGATCGTCCTCTCCCGTTTCGATTACGGCGAGGCGGACCGGATCATGACGCTGTTCACGCCGACCCACGGCAAGCTCAAGGCGATCGCCAAGGGTGTGCGGCGAACGAAGAGTCGACTCGGCGGCAGCCTCGAGCCGTTGGCCGAACTGCGCGTCGCTCTCGCCCGAGGTCGCACCTTCGACGTCGTGACGCAGGTTCAGGTGAGCCACGCCTGGCTGCGCCTGCGCGACTCGCTCGAGTCCACGGCCACGGCCTGGTATTTCGCCGAGCTGGCGGACCGCGCCCTGGAGGAGCGCCACGAAGCGGAGGGGCTGTACGCGCTGCTGCGCCACTCTTACGAGTTGCTCGACGCGGGCATGGATACGGGCCGGGTTGCCCGCTGGTACGAGATGCATCTCGCCGACGAGTTGGGCGTCCGGCCGGAAGTGGACCGCTGCGTCGAATGCGACCGCCTGCTCGAATCGGACGAGGAGTTCCGTTGGGTCCCACCGTTGGGCGGCGTGTTGTGCTCGCGCTGTCCCGGGCCGCCGGCCGAGCGCGCCGGCCTGTCGCTCGAGGGGCTGAAGCTGCTCAAGGCCTACCAGCGTCTGGACGTGGAAGCGCTGGCGGGCTTGCGGTTGCCGGTGGTCGTGGAGCGGGAGGTCGAGCAGGCGATGCGCGATTTCCTGCGCATCTCCCTCGAGCGCGACGCCCGCTCGCTCGAATTCCTCGACGAGGTCAGGCGGGGCTAGAACCTGACGCCTCGACAGGATGCTCTGCTTCGCGGCGTATCTCGTGGACCGGGCGAAGCAAGGCCGCGCCGATGATGTAACACAGGACGCCCATCAAGAGCGCTGCCCGCGGACCCGTTCCGTAGCCCAGCCAGTTATTCACCGTGTCCATGACGCCGGCGCCGCCGGCCGCCAGCGCGAAAGTGCCGGCCGACGCCGTCGCCACATTCGAGATGCCCATGTATCGGCCCGTGGAGGCCTTCGGAACGATGTCGCTCATCAGAGCCCAGTCCACCGCGAGGAAGGCGCCTGCGGATCCCGCAAATACCGCCGCCCCGAACATCGCCACCGGCAGCACTGGGGCCACCGCCCCCAGAGCCAGCCCGAAGGCCCCGGCCGCGCAGGAAGCGTAGATCACCCGCTTGCGCCCAATTCGATCGGACAGTCGGGCCGCGGGCATGATGGCGAGAGTCAGGAAGAGCGCGACTATGCCGAGGAGGATCAACTTGGTCTGCCCGGTTTCGACGGCGTCCAGGTGGAAGACCTGGGCCAGGTAGAACGTGCTCAGGACCGGGTAGAGCGCGGCCCCCGCGAGGATGAAGAAGCGCGAACCGACGAGCCACAGGAAACTGCGCTCCGCAAGGATGTCTGTGCCCCAGGCCTCGCGAGCGATCGCGAACCACGATCGGCCGTTGCGCGACTTGACGCGCGTGCCCTCGTCCACGCGGACGATGACCCCAAGCATCGCAACGAATTCGACGAGCCCGATCGCCATCGTGCCGTAGAAGAACGCATTCGGGTTTGTGCCACTGCCCCAGACTGCCAGCGCCGCCACCACGTAGCCGACGAGGTTGCCCAGGGCCGAGAAGAGACCGAGCAGACCCGAGGCCACACCCACCTGGCGGGCCGGAACCAGGTCCGGAACGTAGCCCTGGAACGGTCCCTGCGCGAAGTTCGAGCTGAACTGGAGCAATGCCACGAAGGCTCCGATCGCCGCGATACCGTTGGCCGTGGCGATGCCGTAGAGGAAGAGGACGTCGAGGCTCGCCCCGATGAAGATGTACGGCTTGCGCCTTCCCCAGCGCGTGATCGTGTAGTCGCTGATCGAGCCGACGGTCGGCTGGACGGCGATGGCGATGACCGTCCCGACGAGCGCGATCTGGAGTGCGCCGAGCCCTTCGCCGCCTTTCGGGGCCAGACCGGCAAACTGGAGCCGTCCGTTGACGATGTCGAGGATGCCGCTCCACACCGTCGCGATGCCCAGCCAATAGAGGGAAATGCGCATCAGGTGCGTGAGCGGGATCAGTCGCGTTGGACGCCCCTCAGCGTCGAGTACCGGGACCAGCGAGGTCTCTGCTGCCTGGCGGGCCCCCATTGGATGGAACTCCTCTTAGCGCTCCGAGACGCGACTGAGTCAGTATCTCTTGTCTGGCGAGTGTCCGCCCGCCGACACTCGCTTGATACGGAGGCTGCTAGTCTCGCCCGGTGGCAGACCAGGGGCGCGCGATGCCGCGCTCAGGACAAGATCCGGAAAACGGGGCCGATGGGCGGGCGCGCCGAGCCTATTACCTCTCTCTGGGCGATTCGCTTTCGACCGGGGTGCAGCCGATTGGGCCGGAGGCCCGGCAGTTCCGTACCGACGAGGGCTATGCCGACCAACTCGCCGTATTGGCGCGGCGGCATACCCCCAGCCTCGAGGTCGTCAAGCTCGGTTTTCCAGGCGAATCCACGACGACGATGATCGATGGCAGTCTGGGCGAGTACGTCCATGGCAGCCAGCTGCGGGAAGCTGTGGCGTTCCTGCGCGAGCACCGGGGATCGGTCGCCTTCGTCACGATCGACATCGGTTTCAACGACGTCTCGACGCGCGACCTGAACGGCCTCGTCTTGGGAATGGCGGCTGTGAGCCGGAACCTGCCCGGCATCCTGAGCGAGCTTCGCACGGCCGCCGGCGCCACGATCCCGATCGCTGGAATGACGGTCTACGATCCGCTCCTGGCCGGCTGGCTCGGGGGGCGGGAAGGTCGCGAACTGGCGCGCCTATCGGTTTTCGGCGCCGTGCTGCCGATGAACGCCCATCTCGATCAGATCTACCGGACTGCCGGTATGGCCGTGGCGGACGTCGAGGGCGCATTCTCGACCACCGATTTCGAAACGATGGTTTCGATCGAAGGCATTGGGGCCGTTCCCCTGAACGTGGCCCGGGTCCTGGCATGGACCTGGGCCGGAACTCCGCCGCCGCTGGGTCCCGACATGCACGCCAACGCGCTCGGATATCGGGCTATCGCCGAGGCGTTCGAGAAGGTGCTGTTCGAGCCGGTCCCCAAGGGCGAGCGGAAGCCGAGAGTTGCGGCGCCGCACTCCGACCGCGCGGCGCAGCTAGGTATGGGTCAGTAGCCGCTGGTCGCGCTGGAGCTGGCGGCCGGCGCCGAGTACGTGCCGTTGAGCGGGGCTACGTACCACTTGTTCCCGATGCCCTGTCCCTTGGTGTCGCCGGCAGCTGCGTCACCGGTGAAGTAGTAGAGCGGCTGATGGTTGTAGGTCACCTGGATCTTGCCATCGGACCGGTTGAGCATCGCCCAGGCACCCGTGGCTCCCATCGGGCCCGAGACGGTGTCGCCGCTCGAAACGGTGAGTGGCGTCCAGTTCGCCAGGCATGTGCTGGTTGTGCAGGCGCTCACGTCGGGCGAGTCGGCGGTGAAGATGTAGAGCGTCATCCCGTTCAGGCCCGTCAGGTAGGCCCCGGCGGTAGGACTGGTGGCCGTGCCGATCATGAGTGCGCTGGCTGTGGTGCCGGTCGGGGTCGTCTGCGTTGAGGGAACCGTCGTCGTCGGAGACGCCCCCGCTGACGAACAGGCCGCGGCGACGAGCATGAGGCTCGCCAGGCCGGCAAATGAAAACAGTCTCGTGGTGGGACGCATCAGTGTCTCCTGAGTCTCGCCCCGCCATCGCGGGGCCTGATGCTTGTACGTGCGGGTTCGGGTGTTGGGCTGCCGGTTGGGTATACGTCCCGGCCAGCGATCCTCGCGGAAGCGCGGTTAGGCGGCTTCGTCCGGCAGGACCGTGGGGATCTCACGCAGCGATCGAACCGGCGAGAAGAGGAGCCACAGGAAAGCCGTGGACGCGACGAGTGCCCCCACGAGGATCGTAGCTCTGACCGGGAAGACCGACGCAAGCAGGCCGCCGATGAGTGACCCGAGCGGCATGGTCCCCCAGACGATGAAGCGCATCGTGGCGTTCATGCGGCCCTGGATCCTCAATGGGGTGATCGCCTGCCGGTAGCTGACCTGGTTCACGTTATAGACGACGGCGGTGAAGCTCATGATCAGTTGCTGGGTCACGAGCAGTGCTCCCGCAGCCAGGACGGCCACCGAGACGACCGACGTCGATGGGCTCTTGTCGGCGGCCGGAAGGAATACGACCAGGAAGGCTGCGGGCCCGGCGGCGAACATTGAGGCGACGATCACTGGGCCGACCCCGAATCGCCGGGCCAGGGGCGCGGCCGCGACCGCACCACCAAGGATGCCGATGCTTCCGAGTACTAAGGCCGCCCCCACGAGCGCCGGGCTCAGCCCCAATTCCCGGTAGGCGAAGAACGGGAACACGGCAAAGGCCATGCTGGTTCCCAGGTTCGAGGTGGCGGTAGAGCCGGCGATCTTGCTCAGATACCTGTTGCCAAGGACGTAGTGCAACCCTTCGGCTATCTCCGTCCGCAGGCTCGTGTTCGATCCGTCCTCGGCAGTGGCTCGCGCGGGTTTGTGCTCCTGTTTCCGGATGAGCGACACCAGCCCTCCGGACGCGAGGAAGCTCACCGCGTCCACGACGATCGCGAATGGTGCGGCGACGATGCCGATTAGGGCGCCGCCAAACGCGGGGCCGGCGATCTGGGCTGCCGCCGCGGGAAGCTGCAGCTTCGCGTTGCCCTCCACGAGGTCCTCGCGGTCGAGGAGCGCGGGCAAATAGGACTGGTCGGCAACGTCGAAGAGGACGGTGAGGCCGCCGGTGATGAACGCGACTACGAAGAGCTGCCAGATCGTCAACACTCCGCCGGCATATGCCAGTGGGATCGTCAGCAGGGCGAGGCCGCGCCCGATGTCGCCAGCTATGAGAACCGGCCGGCGCCGCACCCTGTCCAACCAGGCTCCCGCCGGCAGCGCGAAGAGAATGAACGGCAGCAGCTCGATTGCCGCAAGCAACGCGATCTGGAGGGGGCTCGCATTCAGGACGACGGCCGCGATGTACGGGATCGCGATCAGGCTGACTTGGCTGCCGATCAGGCTGACGGTCGCCGCCGTCCACAGCTTCATGTAGTCGCCGTGACGCCATAGCGATGGGCGAGCCGAGCCGGATGGGAGGACCGGGCCTTCGATCATGACCCGCATCCTAGCCGCTCGCTCGCGGCTGCGGCATGCCACCCCACACGTCGCGCAGCGCAACGACGACGCCTCCCCGACGGAGTGGCCTGGGTCCTGCCCCAAACTTCAGGAAGGAGACCGAACGAGGTCGTCGTTTGGTTGCCGGGCCGCCCATGCCCGCGCTTCACGGGCGGTCTCCGCGGGCGGCGGCAATCACGACGCGATCATTTGAACTCGGGGAGTGAATCGTGCGCAGAATGTGGATTGGGCTTGCCCTGGTGATGGGGCTCGTCGCGGCATGCGGAGGGTCCGCCGCTAGCACCCTTCAGACGAATGGAACGCCGGCCGGCGGAACGCAGGCGGGCGGAACGCAGGCGGGCACGACGCAGCCCTCGACAGGCGCCACCGGGGCCACCGGTACGCCCACAAGTGGGGCTCCGAAGACCCTGGACGCCTGCTCGCTGATCACTGCCGACGAGGCGGCGGCCGCTCTCGGGAAGGCAGTCGATCCGGGAACAGTTCCGGAACCGGGTGCCAGCAGCTGCCTCTTCTCCAGCGCCGTCCTCTCCACTGACGGCGTCGAGATCTCCCTCACCGGTCTGGACACCTTCGATCCCAACAAGAAGTCCATCCCCGGCCTGACCATTACGCCGGTCTCCGGCGTCGGCGACGCAGCCTATACGGTGAGCCTCGGCACCGGCTCGTTGGTGCTCAGCGTTCGCAAGGGACAGACGACGTTCTCTGCGTCCGTGCTCCTCAAGTCCGCATCGGAGAGCGAACTGTTGGCCGCCGAGAAGACCCTCGCGCTCCTGATCCTGGGCCGAATCTAGC
>CAZRUC010000001.1:19742-47720 GCA_964603175.1 uncultured Anaerolineaceae bacterium | reverse complement strand
CCGGAGAAACAAAGAACCGCGGCTCCTGACTGGAGACCGCGGCCCCGGGACCGATCCTTGGTCCGGCTACGCTGCTAGGTGAGCCAGAACCTCAGACCCCATCCTCCGCACTTCGGGGCCGCCGAGTCATGGCCATCATGGAACTGCGCAGGCTGGTGGCCCTGCGCGAGTTCTCCCGGCGGCTGAAGGTGTGGGCATTCATCGAGGCCGGAGTGTAATGGCGGGACCGCTGTTTGCGCAAGCGCGGTCCGCCAGGACGCGATGGGCGCATCGACGCGCACGAAACTCGGACGGTGATACCGTCTTGTCGGCGCCGGACGCCCGGTCGCTTCCCCTGCTGCCACGAGGTACCAGCTGTGCGCCGGACGTCTGCGTCGACGACTCGCCTCGCCGGTGCGCTGCCCGTCGCAGGGCTTGCCGCCGCCGTGGTCCTGTGGGGCACGAGTTTCGTGGCGACCAAGGCTGCGCTTACGGGGTTCGGCCCGCTTGTGGTTGCGGCGCTGAGGATGCTCCTGTCATCCGCCGTCATGCTCCCGCTCTGGTCCCGCGTCCCGGCCCCCGACCGGCGAGCCGGGGACTGGCGATGGCTGGCCTTGATCGCTCTCCTCTATCCGTGCGTGTATTACGTCCTCGAAGGCAACGCTCTCCGTTTGACGACCGCAGGCCAGGCCGGGACCGTGTCCGCACTTGTGCCGCTGCTCGTGGCGGTTGGCGCCCGCATCTTCATGAGCGAGCATCTTTCCGGCTGTGCCGTCGTTGGGCTCGGGGCATCGCTCATCGGTGTAGTCGTGCTGTCGCTTGCCTCCCCCGGGCAGACCGGGGCTCCGGACCCCGTGCTCGGAAACGCGCTCGAAGTTCTGGCGATGGTCAGCTACGCGATCTCGATGCTGGCCCTCAAGCGACTGACGAGTCGCTACAACCCCTGGTTCCTGACCGGCCTGCAATTCCTGGTCGGAGGGGTGTTGTTCCTGCCGGCCGTTCTCCTCGAGCCGCTCGACGCATGGGGCCACGTTCCGCTCGATGCTTGGGTCGGAGTCCTGTATCTGGGAATGCTGGTCACGCTCTTGCCGGCCGGCCTGTACAACTTCGCGTTGAGTAGGATGCCTGCGGGTCGCACCGCAATGGCCATAAACCTCGTGCCGGTGGTCGCTCTGGTGACAGGTTGGGCGATGCTCGGGGACAGCCTCGCCCCGGCTCAGATGCTGGCGTGCGCGGTGATCTTCGGAGGCGTCGTTCTGGGCCAGATGCCGAGCTCCGCGGTCGGTCCGTCGGCGACAGCTCTAGTGCGCGGGCTTCCTGAGCGATAACCGTTCGAGACGAGCCTTGGCCTGCCGTGTCAGCACGCTGCCCTCGCCGAAGGCGTGGCGGCTGCCGTCGAGCGCGGCGCGCGCCTGGTTGCGGGCAGCGATCGTTCGGCCCAGCGCTTCTAGAGCGTCGGCGTCCCGACCGATGAGCCGCAGGGTGTCGGGATCCTCGGGGCCAGGCTGCTTGCGCATCATGCCGATCGCGTCGCAATACATGGTGTGCGCCGATTCGGGGTCGGCCATCTTGCGGGCAACGTCGGCCAGGTGACCTCGAAGGTCGGCCACGGAACGACCGCGCCGGCCCTGAAGGCGGGCGTAGCCATCCAGCGCTGTCTGATAAGTCGTTCGGGCAGCCTCGAACTGCCCGAGCCGCTCCAGGGTCAGGCCGAGGTTACGGCCCAGAATCAGCGTCCCCAGATCGTCGGGACCGTTTGCCTCGGCATTGCTCGCGTAGGTGCGGCCCAGCGGTCCGGCGACGCGCTCGGAGATGGTCCGGGCCCCTTCCAGGTCGCCCAGGTCCTCCAGCGTTTCGGCGATCGCGATCAAGGCGTTGAGCGTGCGCTCGTCCTTCGGTCCGTGAATTCGCTCGAAGATGCCGGCAAGCTCCTCCCAGCGGCGCCGGGACTCCTCGAGCTCGCCGACCTTGCCCAGCTCCGAGGCGAGACCTTCGAGTGCCTCCAGCGTTTCGGTGGCCTCAGGACCCGCGATGCGGCGCTGGGTCTGATAGAGAGTGGCGTACGCGCGCCGCGCGTCTGCGTGCGACTCCATCCGACCGAGCACGCGGGCGTTGCCTTTCAAAGCCCAAACGACCTCGGGCGCGTCCGGTCCCAGCGTCCGAATACGAGACTCGGCAACCTCCCGGAAGCGATCGGCGGCGCCACCCAGGTCGCCCAGCCGCTCCAGGTTCCAGGCGAGATCGCCCACGACCCAGAGCACCCCGGGGTGATCCGGTCCAAGCAGTTCGAGCCGCCGCGCCAGAAGTTGCTCATCGAGTTCGCGCGCGCGCCGGAAGTCACCGCAACGACTCGTCGCGTCGGTCAGCCCGGCTAGGGCGTCGAGGACGGCTATCTCGTCCTGCCCCGGCAGTCGGGTCATGCGGTCGTATAGATCCCGGTACGCCGCCGCCGCGGCTTTGGCGTCGTCCAGCCTCAGCAGCAGGCGGCTGTGATGGGCCATCGCGGCGATCGTGGCCGGATCGTCCGGGCCCAGCGTCGCGATCGTGGCCGCCAGGCCTTGCTCCGAAAGGGAGCGGCCGGATGCCCGGTCACCGGACCCGCACAAGGCGCGCGCGAGGCTAAGCATCGCTTCGAGAGTGTCCCTGTGTGTCGGACCGAGGACTCGGCGGCTGCGATCAACCCGTTCGGCCAGAACCTCACAAGCGCGCGGGTACTCCTCGATGTCGATCAGCACGGCCCCGAGGACGGTCATCGTTCGAAGCGTGGCGGGGTGCTCGGGCCCGAGCACTTTGCGTTGAGCATCTAGCAGCGTCTCGAGGGTGGTACGGGCCCCGTGATTGTCGCCGAGGGTTCGCTGTGTCAGGCCCAGGTTGTGGAGCGCACTGAGCGTGGCGGGATCTTCCGAGCCGAGGGCCGAACGTCGCCCGGCCACGACCCGTTCGTACAAGGGCCGCGCCGTCTCGGGCTCATTGAGGTAGGACAGCGAGACCGCCAGTCCGTGGAGGGCGGAGAGGGTCTCCAGGTGGCGCGGTCCGTAGGCACGCTCGCAGCGCTCCAGGAGCGCGTAGTACTGCTCACGCGCAACCGGCAATTCGTTGAGGTCCAGGGCGATGGCTGCCAGACGCGCATCCACCTCGAGCGTTGCCGGGTGATCGGCTCCCAGGAGCTTACGACGGGCTTCCAGCACCTGGCGGCAGACCGACCTCTGCGCCGCAAGGTCCTCGATTCCGTCGAGCATGACCTCAAGGTCTTGCAGGGCTGCGAGGCCGACGATCGGCTTCGACGAACTCCCGGTGCCTGCGGACGCGCGATCCATCGATCGAGTGAAGTCTCCTGGCTTGGCCCCCTGTAGGGATGCATCATGCCAGGTTCGAGCGATCCAACGTGGCGGCGGGCGCGGAGGCCCGACGGGCTAGGGAGCGTCGGGCGTGAATCCGTCCGGGTTCACGACGGCTCGCAGCGAGATCGCCAGTTCCCGGTTCACAAGGATCGTGCGGTACCACTGCGAGACGCGCTCGTCACAGTAGTCGTACTCGATGGTTGCGTCTGTAACGGCGACCATGACCGCATGTCGGCCCAGGTCTCGGATGGGATTGGCGGTGGCAGGCGCGTGCAGGTACCCGGCGGCGGAGTACGGGCCGAGCTTCACTGTTACTTCGTTCGGCTTTGTGGCGAGGCGCCGCTGCGGATCTCCGCGCGGACCGCTCGCGACGACAATTCCGAGTTCGTCGCGGTTGATCTCGAGTTCATCGAACCTGGTGCTGTGGCCGTCGGCGGTGCTGACCACAACAGCATCGTGTACGACGATGGTCGCCCGGTCGTTGAGCATGTCGGCCAGTCGCGAACATTCGAGTTCGACTTTCCCCTCGACTGTGCAGTCGTCGGAATAGCCGACAAAATCGATCTGAGTTTCCATGGCGCTCGGACCCGCCTGCGGCTCCACTAACGAATCTCCGGTGGGACGGCTCGTCGAACAGTCCGAGCAAAAGATACGTCCCGGAGGGCCCTCTTACCTACTCGAATGTATAGAGACTCGGTGGATGGGACTGGTCTCGCGCGGGACGCGACTAGGGATTAGATGCTCGTCAAACCATCCCGTATGGCGACTCGCGTAGGCGAGCCGGAACTCCTCAGGAGACACGTCCTAACGCTGTGCGGCCTGCCCCGTGGGTGTTCCCGGAGGACCGACGCGCCGCTCCTTGCCTCTGAGCAGCCGCTGGATGTTGTCATGGTGGAACAGCCAGATGAGCCCCGGAACGCCGACGCCGTAGATGTAGTAGATCGGGGCGAGTGGAAGTACGAATGTCGCAATGACCATGGCTATGCCACCGAGAAGGCTTGCCCCGAGCGACCCCAAAGATGAAATTCGGGTCACGGCGATGACGATCACGAAGATCGGAAAGATCACGGCCAGGATCGGCGGCGCGATGATCAGCGCTCCACCCGTGGCCGGGGCCACGCCGCGACCCCCATGGAAGCCGATGAACGGCGAGCGGCTGTGGCCGACGATGGCTGCCAACGCGGCCAGCACCTGGGCCACGATGTCCCCACCGATGGCCACGATCAGGAGCACGGCAGCCGCGCCTTTGGCCACGTCCAGTAGGCCGGAAACGGCAGCCCAGCGAAACCCGACGGCGCGAGACACGTTTGCGCCGCCGGTGCGGCCGCTGCCGAGGGTACGTGGATCCGGCCCGCCGATCAGTCGTGGGACGATGATTCCGAATGGAATCCCGCCGACCAGAAAGCCCGCGATCAGCGCAGCGGCTGCCCGCACGACGTCGATTGTCTGCATCGCGGGGAAGTATAGGGCCGCGAATTGAGACCGGCAGTTGCCGTTGGTTCGGGCGCGGCTACGGTTCGCCGTCGGCGGTTCCGAGCAGCTCGGCCAGCAACCGGTCGGGGTTGCGACGAAGAGCAGCCCGGCGCTCCGGGTCGGCCGCGACATCGTCCACCAGTTCGGCGAGCAAGCTGTTCACGGGAGTGGGCACGGCAGTCACTACCCCAAAGCGCGCCACTGCGCCGTTCATCCAGCGCACTTCGGTGGCCTCGCCGGCGACGGCGGTCACGGGGGGAGTGCCCGATTCGACGGCCCGCACATGGACCCGGAGCGATGGCAGCTTGCCCGCTCGCGCGCCGCCTACGACGCGTGCCAGGATCGGGCGGCTGAGCAGCGCCGGCAGGCGGACGACTCGCGCCAGCCAGGGAACCGCAGCCCCCGGCAGCCCAACGGGCTTGAGGCCGAGCTGCTGCATCACGTCGAGCGTTTCGCAAAGCTGGCGGCGCTCGATGGCGAACAGGCGCGGATCGCGGTAGATCTCGTCGGCGTCCATGTCGAGGATCGCACCCGTGGCGTTCGCAATCAGGTTCGCCAGCAGTTTCGACCACTTCATGGATGAAGCATCGCGGATCTCCGCGGTTCGGAATCCGACACGGCCGAACTCGCGCTTGATGGCCCGAACCGCGGGTTTGGCGTCGGGCGTCACGGCCGACAGCCCCAGACCGCCCTTGCCCAGCCAGCGAATCTCGTCCTTCGACGCCAATTCGATCGGAGCCGTGAGGGAGCCGGCGATGAGCGGCGCGTCGGGACGAACTTCAGCCGCGATGCCCTCCGCTCCAATGCCGTTCTCTACAGTGAGCGTGGGCACTGCCGGCCAGATCAGGGTTGGGGCCAGCGCCTCACGGAGCGCCGGCATCTTGACCGCCAGCAGGATCAGGTCGGGCTCGGCAGCCTCGTCGGTTCGTGAGACCCGGCGGACCGGGAAGCTCTGGACCGCGCCGTCGGGGGAAACGAGCGTCATCGGATGGGTCGAAGACGGCTCGAAGATGCGGACGAGGGTCACCTCGTTGCCGGCGGCTGCCAGGAGTGTGCCGAGGAACGAGCCGACGGCCCCCGCGCCGACCACGAGGATCCTCATCGGCGGCCGTGTGCGTGGGGTGGGCTTCAGCCCTCGCGGCGCCGGGGCGGGTTCGCGCGTCGAATCCCCCGAGGCGTCGGCTGGGGAAGGCCTTCCCGGTTCCGTAATCGGGCCCGGTGTCCCTGAAGGCGGCTTGACAGGCGTCATGGCTGCCTAGACTACCCGTTGAGTGACTGGACTGCCGCACAGCTCCGGCGTGGGGGACGCGGCAGGCAGGACCGGGGTGGACCGGGGTAGACCGGTCTCCGGCCGCTGGCCATACTCGGGCCTCCGAGACCCTCGATGCGACAGCCCGCCCGGACCCCACCGCCGCCTGAATACGCCCAATTTCGGCGCGGCCGAATCATGCGCCCGGTGACGGTCCTTGCCGGTGCCCTGATCGTGGTGGCCGTATGGGCCTGTGCGAGTCCCGGCCCGACGCCGACCCGAGGCCTGTTCACCACGAGCCCCACCGCGACCTCTCCAGGCTCGACCTTTACGGAGTCGATCCTGGGTGTGGCCGCCACGCCGACGGGCCTGGTCGTCGTCGGATCCCCGATTTCGACTGGGGCCGCGCCCACGTCGGCGCCAAGTCAGCTCGGCTCGCCCAGCGCGGCGGTCAGGCAACGACCCGGGGCCACGCCCACGCCGAGTGCGGCGACCCAGACGGCGCCGCCTCAACCACCACCCGGGACGACTGCCGTTCCGACCCTGGATCCGACGCCGTTTCCCACCTTCGCGCCGACGCTAGGCCCGACATTCGGGTCGACGCTGCCCCCGACGTTCGGCCCTCCGAGTCCCTCGCCCAGCCCGTCACCCTCGCCCAGCCCGTCACCCTCGCCCACGCCGAGCGGCAAGACGATCACGATCGCCGCGGCCGGCGACATCGCCTGCGACCCCAGCGCGAACACGGGTGCGCCCCAGGATTGCGATCAAGCGGCTACAGCCGACTTGATCGGCGGACTCCGCCCGACGGCGGTGCTGCCACTCGGGGACACCCAATACGAAGACGGAACGCTGGCGGCATTCCAGTCCGTCTACGCCCCGACCTGGGGCAAGTACTTCTCGATCACATTCCCCACAGTCGGCAACCACGAGTACCTGACACCCGGCGCGTCGGGGTACTTCGGCTACTTCGGAGTGCCTGCGTACTACGGCTACAACTTGGGCAACTGGCACTTCATAGCTCTTGATTCCGAATGTTCGCAAGTCGGCGGCTGCGGGGCCGGCTCTGCCCAGGAGACGTGGCTGCGCGCCAACCTGAACGCCAATCCCAGGCCGTGCACGCTGGTCTACTGGCACGAGCCGATCTGGTCGTCAGGGCAGGAGGGTGAGGCAACCCAGATGTCGGCCATCTGGGCGGACCTCGCTGCCGCGAACGTGGACGTCGTCTTGACCGGCCACAACCACGATTACGAACGTTTCGTGCCGCTGGACGCGGCCGGCCAGCCCAACCCGCTTGGAGTCACGGAGTTCGTGGTGGGCACAGGTGGGAAGAACCACACGGGTTTCGTCGTGGCGCCGCTCACGGGCGAGGTCGTCCGCGACGACTCGTCATTCGGGGTCATCTCGATGACCCTCAAGCCGACGAGCTACAGCTGGCGCTTCGTGCCGGCGCCGGGGTATTCGTTCACCGACTCGGGTTCAGCCAACTGCCACTGACCCCGGACAGCCTACCGGCGTGTCAACGATGCGAGCCAGGCGCGCGGGCCGTCCGGCCCCAGAAACCCGCCACGGGTAGCGAAGCGCTCGGCGACGATCGAATCGACTTGCCAGCCCTCGGCGAACGCGGCTCGCAATTCGGCCTGGCTTACCCGGCGCGGACCCATCGTGCCGGGCTGCAGGTCGCTGAAGCAGAGCACGAAGTAGCGTCCGCCGGGCCGAAGCAATTCGCGGAGGCCTCGCACGTAGCGAAGGCGGTCGGCGTCCGAGAAGACGTGGAAGAGGCCCGAGTCGACCGCGACGTCGAATGCGCTCCCGACGGCCGCCAGATCGAGCGCATCGCCGACGATGAAGGTGGCGGCGAGACCACGTGCGACCGCTTTCTCGCGGGCACGGGCGATGGCGGTCGGGGCGGCATCAAGCCCGGTGACGTCCAGCCCGAGTCCTGCCAGGAAGAGAGCGTTCTCGCCGGTGCCGCAACCCACGTCGATCACCGAGCCGGCTATGGCGCCCTGTTCGGCAAGACGCTTGAACGCGGGCTGCGGCTGCCCGATGTCCCAGGGTGGCTCGCCGTTGCGGTATGCCGACTCGAAGCCCATCGCCGGACCATACCGCGTCCGGCGCGGGACGGAGCCGGAAGTGGTGCGCACGGCGGGCGGGCGGAACGCTGAGGTCGCGCGGGTGCGATTCGGCGGCAAGATGGTGACGTGCGTATTCGCGGTCGGATCGTGCCGATGCTCGTCGCCCTCGGGGTGATCGCGGCGGCGTGTGGGACTGCGACCCCATCCGCGACGTCGTCCGCGACGCCCACCGCAACCCAGACGACATCGGCGGCCAGCATCTCGGCTGAGCCCACGTCCACCGCGGCCGTGGCTACGGATACGGCCGGCCCGACTGCCACGTTATCCGCGACGCCCTCGGCAAGCACACGGACCCCAACGCCCCGCCCGGCAACTCCCCGACCGGCAACTCCACGGCCCGCCACGCCGCGTCCGGCAACGGCCACTCCTGCGCCTCCAACGGCGACACCGGCCGCGACAGCGACAGCCGCGCCCACGCCTCCGGTGGCGGCCGCCGATTGGCCGGTGTACCACCTCAATGCGGGACGAACCGGCAACGACGGTACGTTCCCAGCCTTCGGCGGCTCGCTTACGGCCGGGTGGTCGACTGCACTGGACGGCGCCGTCTACGCCGAGCCGCTGCTGGTCCACGGGAGAGTCATCGCCGCCACGGAAGGCGACAGCCTCTACGCTCTCGACCCTTCGAGCGGCGCGGTCGTGTGGCGGCAGAACCTCGGCACGCCGGTCCCGCTTTCGACCTTGCCCTGCGGCAACATCGACCCGCTCGGCATCACCGGGACGCCGGCCTTCGACTCCGCCACAGGCTCGCTCTTTGTCGTGGCGGAGGTCACCGGACCCAAGCACGTGCTGTTCGCCCTGGACCCCGACACCGGCGCGGTGCGCTGGTCGCGCGGCGTGGACCTGTCCGGAGACGATCCCAGGACCCATCAGCAGAGGCCGGCTTTGGCCGTCGCCAACGGCTACGTGTACATCGACTTCGGCGGCCTGGCGGGCGATTGCGGCCAGTACATCGGTGAGGTCGTCGGAGTTCCGGCGAGCGGGCAGGGAGGCACGATCGCGTATCGCGTGCCGGTCACGCGCGAGGGTGCCGTCTGGGCGACCGGCGGGCCGGTGATCGATGGCGCGGGAAACGTCTACGTCTCCGTCGGAAACGGCGCCTCGACGACCACTTACGACGGCAGTGATTCGGTGTTGGAGCTCTCGCCCACGTTGACCCTCAAGAGCCGGTTCGCTCCGTCGAGCTGGGCGGCGGACAACGCCGGCGATGCGGACCTCGGGTCGCTGAGTCCCGTGCTCGTGCCGGGCGGCTGGGTCTTCATCGCGGGCAAGAGCGGCATCGGCTACGTCCTGCGCCAGGGGGCGCTGGGGGACATAGGCGGGCAGGTGTCGTCGGCGCCGGTGTGCACCGGCTTCGGCGGCGCGGCCCAGATCGGCAATGCGATCTATGTCCCATGCGTGAGCTCGCTACGGGCGGTCACCGTCGGGGCCGACGGGTCGCTGACACCGGGGTGGCAGAGCGGCGCCGCCGGCGGACCTCCGGTGATCGGCGGGGGAGCGGTCTGGAGCGTGAGCTCCGCCGGCCGGCTCGTGGCGTTCAATCCGGCTACAGGCGCCGTACTCGGCAGCATAGGCGTCGGATCGGTGCCTCATTTCGCCTCGCCCATGCTCTCGCAAGGCCAGATCTTCGTCGGCACGCTGGCCGGAGTCACGTCGGTCCGCGAGTAGTCGCCGGGAACCGCGCGGCCGCCGGGGCCGCCGCGGCGCCGGGCGATCGGGGGCCGGTGGCGGCGCCTACCGCCCCAGGATCCGATCGATCTCGGCCATTTGCCCAGCCGTGAGGGGCCCAAACTCCATGGCGTTGGCGTTCTCCTCGACCTGGGCGACCGTCCGGAAGCCCGGGATCGGGACGGTGTTGAGGCTTCGTCCCCAGAGCCAGGCCAGCGCACCTTGAGCGAGAGTTCGACCGCCGCTGGTGAGAATCTCGCGCATTGCGACCAGGCCATCGAGCCATACCTGGTTCGCCCGGCCGCCTTTGATGCCCGGGAACCATTCGACCTTCTGCCGGATGTCGCCGTCGCCGAACCGAGTCTCGGGGGTGATCTTGCCGGTCAGCAGGCCCATCCCGAGCGGGGCGCGGTTGATGCTGCCGAGGTTCAGCCTTTCGGCCAGGGCGAGCAGTTCGGCGTTGCCCGTGAAGATGTTCAGCTCCTGCTCGACTACGCCGCAGCCCGCTTCCGTCGAAAAGGCCTCGATCGCGTCCGTCCGGTCGGTGCTCCAGCCGTACGTTCGAATCTTGCCCTGCCTGACGAGATCGTCGAATACCTCGCGGGCCTCCAGCGCGTGCTCGATAGAAAGGCTCCATACATGCAGGAGGTAGACATCGACATAGTCGGTTTGCAGGCGCCTCAAACTGTTCTCGAGGTCCTCGCGGATGTGGGAGGCCGGGTCGCTGTCGACCTCTTCGGGCCCGTAGAAGACGACCTTCCGGGCGGCCTCGTCGATCTGGTGGCCGACTTTGGTGGCGATCACGGCCTGATCACGGCGGCCTTTGAGCGCGGCGCCCAGAACTCGCTCGCTGTGGCCGGCGCCATAGTTGGCGGCAGTGTCGAAGAAGCTCGCCCCGTGCTCGAGCGCGGCATGGATTGCTCGGGTCGACTCGGCGTCGTCTACGACGCCCCAGCCTGCCTGGGCGCCGAACATCTCCCAGGGGCCACCGATGGCCCAGCAGCCCATCCCGACCGCCGGAACCTCGATGCCGCTGCGTCCGAGTGTTCGCTTCACGTTCTTCTCCACTTAGTTGGGAGCGCCGCGGCCGCTTCCCGTGTTACTCGCCCGGCGGGTAGTAAGTTGGGGCGACCCCGGGGTCGCCTCCACGTCTGCCGCCGGGAATCCCGGTCTGAGCGCGGCCTCGGGCGCCGCAACGGTCATGGTATGGCCGAATCGCCCCTCGCCGCTCCATATCACTCATGTGGCGAGTAAGACGGGAAAGCGTCCGCCCGCGACCCCGCAGACGCTCGGCCACGGGCAGCGGTTACCTTGCGTCCGGGTCGTTTGGCGCAGCAGCTAATGCCAGGGGATCGGCAGGATGCCGTCGGAGCGCGACTGCGCGATTTCGACCCAGCCGTAGCCCTCGTCGTTGTTGTTCTCGTGAGGCATCGCCTCGTCCCACTCGTTGCCGCCCTCGGTCACGGCCTCGTCGAAGGTTGACTGCCCGATCATGGTCGTTTCGACGAAGTAGAACGAATTGCCCGTGTCGTCGACCCTGACACCCAGGTAAGCGTGGCCCGGGATGACGACGATGACCGGCTGCATCCCCATCGCCTCGACCGCCGACGCGTACAGGAGCGCCAGCTCGATGCAGTTGCCGCTCGAGCTCGAGAGCGCTTCAGAGGGGAGGCGAATCGCCTGCGTGTCGCCGGGGGCAAAGGAGACCGGCGTGCTGATGTAGGTCATGGCGAAGTCTTTGGTTTCGGCTTGCCAGATGTCGTTCAATCGCTGGTAGACCGAGTTGTCGGCGTCGCCCTCGCTCTGGTACCCACTGATGATCGAGCGGCTGGGATCGTAGTCGGCCGCCGCGCGGATCAGGTCGTTCTTCACCGCCGGATCGGTGGGCGTGACCATGACCCCGAGGAGTGCGAACGTCTCCGCCTCGGTCATGCCCTTGATCGACCAGGGGAAGTCGCTCCGACCCGTAACGACGATGTTGTCGGTCTCGTCGAGCACTGTGCGGTCCTGGCCGTTGTCCAGGTAGGTGACCAGCACTTCCAGCTGGCCGGGCTTCTGGGACGTGAGCGAATCGATTGCCGTGCTCGTCAGCTCGGGGTCCTGTTCCACGGTCGCCGTCTTCTTGCCGGCGACAGTGACGGTGGCGACGCTGGTATTCGTGAAGCCGGTGACGCCCGTGGACACCTTGACTTTGACCGCCTGGGCATTGTCGTTGGTGATGGTGGCGACGACGAAATGGGGCAGGATCGTGCCATAGAGCTGCGAGAAGGGCGTCATCAGGTCGGCCTGATAGGTGTACTCGACTGTGATGTTGTTTACCGTCGCACTCGCCGGGGTGGCAGCTCCGCCGGGTCCGGTTTGCTCGGGCGCCGCGGTCTTCCCGCCCGAGGGCACCGCTGCTCGCCGGTCGGCACCTGACGGCGCCGCCGCTGAGCCGGTCGGCGATGAATGGAGCGCCGGCCAGGTCGACGAGGAGCCGGTACAACCCGCGGCAAAGACCAGCAGCAGGGCAAGGGCCGTTGCCCGTCCGCCTGCCATGCGCCTCGCGCCCATGTGAACCTCCATGCCCGTTGCGGCTGGGAATTGCCCTTCGGGAGATCGCCCGCGCGATCGTAGCGTGCGCTTGGGGTGGGTACCAGCCGCCAATTGGGGCAGGACGCTTCGCTATCCGCGAACGATCCTCAGGTCCAGGCTGGAGCGGTTCAACACGTCCGCGCCGGCGTCGGAGCACATGACGATGTTCTCGAGGCGCACGCCCCAGCGGCCCGGGAGGTACACGCCGGGCTCGACGCTGAAAGCCATGCCCGGCTTCAGCTTGGTCGAGTTGCCGGCGACTATGTATGGGTCTTCGTGGACCTCGAGCCCGATGCCGTGACCGACCCGGTGCGTGAAGAAGTCGCCGTAGCCGGCGCCCGCGATCACCGAGCGTGCGGTCGCGTCGATCCGCTCCGCAGCAGCGCCGGGCCTAACGGCCGACGTCGCACGAGCCTGCGCTTCGCGAACGAGCTCGTAGACGCTCACGAACTCGGGCTCCGGAGCGGTGCCGCTGTCGCCTGAGGCCCACACGGTCCGGGTCGTGTCGCTCGCGTAACCGGCGCGCGTGCCACCGATGTCGAGTACGACCGGTTCTCCGTCTCGAATGATCCGCTCGCTCGCATCGTGGTGGGGTGACGCGCCGTTGGGCCCCGAACCGACAATCGCGAAATCCGCGACGTCGTGGCCTTCGTCGATCAGTCGCCGGCGGATCTCCCGGCTCACGTCGGCCTCGCTCCGGCCGGCGAGATGGCCCGAGCAAACCCCATCCATCGCCCGGTCGGCGGCCTCGGCGGCGAGCGTCAGGAGGCGCGCCTCGTCCGCGTCCTTGACCTGGCGCAACTCGCGCATCACGACGCTCGCGGATTCGAAATGCCGATCGGGAAGGGCGGCCTGGAGAAGCAGGAGATGCATCGACCACAGCCGGTCGGACACGCCGATCGGGGCCGCGACCTGTGAGCGCAGCATCCCCGCGACCAAAGCCGCAGCATCGTCGCCTTCGTCGAACGGCACCACTCGTGCCGCGCCGACGGAAGCCAGCGGTGTGGCCCAGGCCTTTTGCGACTCGAGCCGCGGCACCAGCAGCGACGCCTCGCCCTCGCGCGGCACGACCAGCAGCGTGAGGCGCTCCATGGGCTCGCCCACGAACCCCGTCAGGTAGCGCAGATCGGGTCCCACGCTCAGGGCCAGGGCGGCAAGGCTGCACTCCGCGACCGCGACGCGACATGCCGCCAACCTGGCCTGGAAGCGTTCGGCGGAAATCGTGCCTGCAATCTCACTCATTCTCGGAGAGTAACCGCTGGCGTCGCGGGGCGCCCCGACCGGCCCGCGCCGCCGCGCCTGGGGGCTACCGGCCGGCCATCGCCTCGACGAGCGGCGCCATCTCTTCCATGGCCCGCCCGGGAATCGTGTAGTAGCTGATCCCCAGACTGTCGCGGCGGCGCAGCAACCGCTCCCGCAGCGCACCGATCGTGCCGTACAGGACGTAAGGGCTGCGCACCACCGCCGCGGGGACCCATCGCGCCGCCGCCGTGGCCGACCCGAGACGGGAGTTGCCGCTGCCCACCATCGCGGCATCGGCGAGCCAGATGTTCAACTCGAGCCGCTCGAAGCGATCGCCCGCCGCCTCGCGCACGATGGCGACCTTCTTGGCCGTCGAGGCCTCGGTCGCCTGCAGCAGCTGCGCTCTGCCCCTGCCGCTGAAGCCCGGGAGCAGGCCCACGATGTCGGCTTCGCGGGCGGCAAGTCGGAGCATTCGAGGCCCGCCGGCACCGACTGCCAGCGGCGGTCGGGGCTTCTGGACCGTCTCCACGCCAGCGAACGCCCGATCCAGCTGGTAATGGGTCCCGCGGTGGGTGACCGTCTCGCCGGCCAGCAGCCGCTTGACGAGGGGGATGGCTTCCTCCAACCGATCCACGCGCCGAGGCCCCGGGTCGTAGTTCATCCCGAGCCGGCGGTAGTCCTCGACCATCCAGCCGGCGCCCATGCCCATCTCGAACCGTCCGCCGGAGAGGAGGTCGAGCGTCGCAGCCTCGCGGGCGAGGATCAGCGGGTGGCGGTAATCGTTGGCGAAGACGAACGTGGAGACGCGCAAGTGCGTCGTGGCCGCCGCGGCCGCGGAGAGTGCCACAAGAGGGGAGAGCTGATTGCCGAGGTGATCCGGCATGGCGAGGACGGCGAACCCGAGCGTTTCGGCCCGACGAGCGGACCGCGCCCAATCGTCGCCCGACTCTGCCCGAGCGAGCTGGACGGCGAATCGGAACGGATGCACCCGAGGAGCGTAGCGTTTGTGCCGCCGGACGTCGGCTGCTCGCTACACGGCCTCAGCGGTTGCTTCCTCGAACTGTGAGTTGTACAGGTCGAAGTAGAACCCGCGCTTGGCGATCAGCTCGTCGTGGCTGCCCTGTTCGACGATCTTGCCGTGGTCCATGACGAGGATCGAGTCGGCGTTGCGGATGGTCGAGAGGCGGTGGGCGATGACGAAGGCCGTCCGTCCCTTCATCAGTCGCGCCATTGCCTGCTGGACCAGGACCTCGGTGCGTGTGTCCACCGAGCTGGTGGCCTCGTCGAGGATCAGGATCTCGGGGTCGGCCAGGAAGGCTCGGGCGATCGTGAGAAGCTGCTTCTCGCCCGCCGACAGATTCGAAGCCTCGTCGTCGATCATGGTGTCGTAGCCGCCGGGGAGCGTCCGGACGAAGTGGTCGACGTGGGCGGCCTTCGCCGCGTCCACGATCTGCTCCTCCGTGGCGTCTTCCTTGCCGTAGGCGATGTTGTCCCGGATCGTGCCGCCGAAGAGCCACGTGTCCTGGAGGACCATGCCGAAGGTCCGGCGCAGGTTGTTGCGGGTCAGGTCACGGATGTCGATGCCGTCGATGCAGATGGCGCCGGCGTCGATCTCGTAGAAGCGCATGAGCAGGTTCACGACGGTGGTTTTGCCGGCGCCGGTCGGTCCGACGATGGCCAGGACCTCGCCCGGACGGACGTCCACGTTGAGGTCGTCGATGAGCGGCTTGTCCGGCTCGTATCGGAACGACACGCCTTCGAGGGTGACGTGGCCGGTCGGATTGTCGAGCACGGCCGGCGTTGCAGAGTCCGCCAATTCCTCGGGCTCATCGAGCAGTTCGAAGACACGCTCCGCGCAGGCCATCGTCGACTGGAGCAGGTTGGCGATGCTCGCCGTCTGGGTGATCGGCATCGTGAACGAGCGCGAGTACTGGATGAACGCCTGCACGTCGCCCAGGGACATGGTGCCGCTGGCGACCTGGACGCCACCGATGACGCCGATGGCGACATAGTTGAGGTTGCTGATGAAGTTCATCGTCGGCTGGATGATGCCGGAGATGAATTGCGCCCTGAAGCTGGCTCGGAAGACGCGCGCGTTCTCCTCGTCGAAGCGGCGGATGGCGTCTTCCTCGTGGCCGAAGACCTTGACGATGGCGTGACCGGTGTGGGATTCCTCGACGTGAGCGTTGAGGGCGCCCGTCTGCTTCCACTGGGCCGCGAATTCCTTCTGCGAGCGCTTGGCGATGAACATCGTCGCGCCGGCGGCAACCGGAATCACCAGGAGAGATATGAGCGCCAGGATCGGGCTGATCCAGAACATCATCGCCAGCACGCCGACAATCGTGGCGACCGAGGTGATGATCTGGGTCAGGCTCTGCTGGAGCGTCCCGGCGATGTTGTCGATGTCGTTCGTGACGCGGCTCAGGGTGTCGCCGCGCTGATGCGTGTCGAAGTACTTCAGCGGCAGGCGGGCGAGCTTGAGGTCGACCTTCTTGCGGAGCCGGTAGACCGTGCGCTGCGAGACGCCGCCCATGGTGTACCAGGCGACCCAGCTGAAGAAGGTGCTGATCAGGTACAGGCCCGCCAGCGCCAAAAGGATCATGCCCAGGGCGCCGAAGTCGACGCCCACGCCGGGAGCCGCGTTGGTACCGGCCACGAGGTCCGCGAGCGGACTGTGCGCCGCCCTGAGTGACGACACCACCTGGTCGTGGGTGAGGCCGGTCGGCACGCCCTGCGCGACCATTTCCTTGCCGACGAGACCGTCGAGCAGCTTGTTGATGGCGTTGCCCAGGACTTTGGGGCCGAAGATCTGACCGGCCGTGCTAAAGAACGACACGGCCATCACGAGGACGATCCATTTCCGATCCGGGCGGAGTTCGCCCAGGAGGCGGCGGAACGTGCCGCGGAAGTTGCGGGCCTTTTCTGCCGGCATGCCGAGCCCGTGCCCCATCGGGCCGAAGCCGCCGCCGGGGCCACGCCGCCGCGCTCCTGCACCGCCGGGGCCCATAGCGCCGCCGCCGGGTGCGGCACCGCCGGGAGCGCTGGGGCCGCCGACCCCGGCGGCGGGCCGGCCGTTCGTCGCCGCGGGTCCGTGTCCGTCGGCGCCGTTCGCGGGCCCGCTCATGCCACTTCCTCTTTGGAGAGCTGCGAGTAGACGATCTCGCGATATGTCTCGCTGCTCTCCATCAACTCCGCGTGATTGCCGATCGCCACAATCTCGCCCTTGTCGAGCACGATGATCTGGTCGGCATGGAGGATCGTCCCGACCCGTTGGGCCACGATGATCACGGTCGCGTCATCCGTCTCGTCGCGAAGCGCGCCTCGAAGACGCTGATCGGTCTTGAAGTCCAGCGCCGAGAAGCTGTCGTCGAAGATGAAGATCTTCGGCTTCCTCACGATCGCCCGAGCGATGGCCAGACGCTGGCGCTGACCGCCGGAGACATTCGTTCCGCCCTGGTCGATCTGGCCGTCGAGCCCGCCTGCCATCTCCTCGACGAAGTCTTTGCCCTGGGCGATGGCGAGAGCATGCCAGAGTGTTTCGTCGTCCGCGCTGTCGTCGCCGTATCTAAGGTTGCTTGCCACGGTGCCGCTGAACAGGAATGCCTTCTGGGGCACGAGGCCGATCATTCGCCACAAATCTTCCTGGCGCATCTGCCTGACGTCGACGCCGTCCACTTCCACACTCCCCGACGACACGTCGTAGAAGCGCGGGATCAAGTTGATGAGCGTGGACTTGCCGGACCCGGTGCCGCCGATGATGGCCGTAGTCTGGCCCGGTCGGGCCGTGAAGGAGATACCGCACAACACGGCGTCCTGGGCACCGGGGTATCGGAACTCGACGTTTCGGAACTCGACGACGCCACGGGGATCCGGCAGATCCGTCGCGGTATCGGGGTTGCAGATGGCCGCTTCCGTATCGAGGACCGCGTTGATTCGCTCGGCGGAGGCCGCGGCTCGCGGCACCATCACGAATATGAGAGCGGCCATCATCACCGAGAAGAGGATCAGCATCACGTACTGGAGGAAGGCCGACAGATTCCCGATGGGCATGCTGCCGGAGTCGATGCGAAGGCCGCCGAACCAGACGATCGCGACCATCGACAGATTCATGATTCCGAACAGGAACGGGATCATCAGAGCAAACAGCCGCGCAACCTTGAGCGAGTTATCTGTCAGCGCCTGGTTGGCTTCGTCGTAGCGCTCTTCTTCATGCTCGGTTCGCACGAAGGCGCGGATCACGCGCATGCCGCCGAGCACTTCCCTCATGACCTGATTGATGCGGTCGGTGCGCTTCTGCATGGACCGGAACAACGGCACGGCGATGAAAGCGATCGTGCCGATTACGATCAGGACCAGTGGGACGATGACAAGCAGAGTCGCCGACAGCGGCACGTCCTCGCGCAGAGCCATGATCAGGCCACCGACGGACATGATCGGGGCAAGGATCATGATGTTGAGGGCCATCACGAGGACCATCTGCACCTGCTGCACGTCGTTGGTGTTGCGTGTGATAAGCGTCGGCGCCCCGAATGAATTCGTCTCCTGCTGCGAGAAGCCCATGACCTTGCGGAATATCGCGCTCCGAATGTCGCGCCCCATCGACATCGAAGTCAGCGAGCCGAAGTAGACGGAGACGATCGAGCACAGGCCCAGCAGGAACGTCACGAACAACATCAGCCCGCCGATGCGAACGATGTAGTTCGTATCGCCCTTCAGCACGCCGTTGTTGATGATGTCCGCGTTGAGGTTGGGCAGATATAGGTTCGTCAGCGCCTGGATCGTGACCAGAACCAGAACGACCGCCAAAAGACGGCGGTACGGCCATCCGAACCGGGAGAGAAGTCTGATCATCGGCTTCGATCCTGTGAGTGAGTGGTGTTGCTGTCAGCGTCGCAGTGGATTGTGTAGGACTCGTGAAAGAGCGCCGAAGGAGTTGCGGCTTCGCTCATCCGCCCATGAGGCGCCGGCGGGCCGCATGGATAGCGCGCATGCCGACGAGAAGAGAGGCCATTTCCTCCTCGGTGAGTTCGGCAAAGACCTTCGTGAGCGCCTCTCGCCGATGCGTGGCCATATCGCGGAAGACCTGGAACCCGGCCTCCGTGGCATGGACGCGCACGACTCGGCGATCGTCGGTGCCGTGCCGTCGCTCGACCAGCCCGCGCTTCTCCATTCGATCGACGATCCCGGTCGCGCTCGCGTCGGAAACGTCCATGGCCTCGGCCAGGGCCTTCATTGAGAGCGGTCCTTCGGCCTCGAGTGCGGTCAGGACATTCAGATGAACGAGGCTGAGTGCATGCTGATGCCATGACTTGAAGACGCCTCCGCGATCGCGGGGCGACCAGCCGGTCATCTCCTCGAGCAACTCTCGTTCCAGCGCCGGGCGACCCGTATCGTCGACCCCGTGGGTTGGATTGATGCTCCGTACCTCAGGTACATTCAACATGACATTGAGTATATGGCAATCCGCGATCGGGCGTCAGGACCCCTCGGCCCGTCGGGCGGAGCCCGGCCGACGGGCCGCTTGACGCCGCGCCTTCCAGGACGTCAAATGGTGAGTGATGCGCTTGCGGATACTGATCCCGGTGATGGTTTTGGCGGTGGTCGCCGCCACCGCGGCCTGCGGTTCGTCCGGTTCCTCGACGGTCCCGTCGATCGGCCAGGCGTCCCCGACAAGTGCCTACAGTCCGCTTCCCGGCAACTCGACGACCGCGCCACTGCCGTCCGATGCCCCCGCCTCGGTTGTGGCGCTGACTCCGGTGCGATCTTGCGGTGCAGAAGTCCTGTTCGAGGAGGACGTCGACATCTCGCCGATGCCCACCGCGCCGGGGCCGCTCACGGACCCCGCTGCCAACAAGCAGGCGATCGGCTGCCTGATCGATGCCTGGCAGAACAGCCAGCCGGCGGTGCTTGTCGTCTCGGAAATCACCGATGAGGCTGACCAGCTGTACACGATCTACCGGCTGCCGGGCGACGACACCGTCCAGTTGATCGCTCGCGTGTTCTCCCACACCGATCTGACCGTTACGTGGACCCAGACCGTGTGCAAGCAGCTGTCCGATCAGTCCGGCCAGGTGACTCCCGCCGATTGCCTAAGTGAGACGCCGATAGCCTGACGCGCGCCCACGCGCCCACGCGGCCGCGCCAGCCCGGGTGTCCGCGGTCACCTACCCGTTGGGGCTGGTCGTGGTGGACTACCTTAAGAGAGGACATAGCGGGGGCAGCCGCGAGTCCCATGGTCTACTGGACCGTGGGTCCTCTCGAGGGTTAGATTCGGGCGGTCGAGGTCGGCTGAGGCCGGCGTTCCACCACCCAAGGCAGATTGGGACATCCGCTCAGCGAGCGCGAATCTCGCGGGCCGTCACCCGTGGCGCTCCAGGTCCCGTCCCGTCCGTCCCCAACCGCGCACCGCTTGTGAGGCCGTCCGCGGGAAGGAGGAGAAATGTTCCAGAGCCCTTCCAGGCTTCCTCTCACCAACGGGCTCAAACGAAGCTCGCCCCGAAAGCTACGGCTTTTCGCGGTCATGGCTGTCGCTGTTCTCGCTCTGTCCGCGGTCATGACCGCTGCGGCGGCATCCGCCAGCATCTCCGCGCCGGCCACTGCCGCGCCCGGCTCGCAGATCACTGTCGCGGGCAAAGGGTTCGGGGCCGGCCAGGCAGGCGTCCTGACCTACAACGGTGGACAGGTGACCAATTTCACCGCCTCTTCCGCCGGTTCGTTCAGCGCCCCATTTACGATTCCCAGCAGCGCGGCGCTCGGTAGCGTGGGTCGGATCTCGGCCAAGACGAGCGCGAGCGCATTGCTTGCCACGACAACCCTGGCCATCGGCGCGGTGGCTGCCACGGTTCCGCCTGCTGTTTCGGGCGTGGCGACTATCAGCGTCCCGGCCTATGCGAACCCCGGCGGACAGGTCAACGTCGCCGGTAGCGGTTTCGCGGCAGGGAAGACCGGCAATCTCACTATCAACGGCTGCAAGGAGGCAACCTTCACGGCCTCTTCCGCCGGTTCGTTCAGCGTCGCTTTCCCCATCCCGAGCTCGACTCCGCTCGGCACCAGCCGGATCTCGGCCAAGGACACCGCCGGAACCCTGATCGCGACTACGACCCTGGAGATGGGTAGCAGCGCGACCCCGACGCCCGGCTCGACCCCGACGCCCGGCTCCACTCCGACGGCCGGCTCAACCCCGACGCCCGGCTCCACGCCGACGGCCGGCTCAACCCCGACCGCTTCTCCGACGACCGGCCCGACTCTTCCCCCGTCCGGCACCGTCCCCAACTTCAGCCACGTCTACGTGATCATCTTCGAGAACAAGGAATACTCGAGCGTCATCGGTTCGAGCAGCGCCCCCTTCATCAACTCGCTGGTCTCGAAGTACGGTCTCTCGACTGGCTTCTACGCTGAGCGCCATCCTTCCGAGCCGAACTACATCGCCCTCACCTCCGGCGGCACTCAGGGCATCGCCGACGACGGCGTCTACAACCTGGGCGTGAACAACCTGTTCGACCAGATCACGGCTTCGGGCCGTACCTGGAAGTCCGTCCAGCAGGGCAATCCGGGCAACTGCTTCGCCGGCTCGTCGTCCTCGGCTGTGACCGATGGCGTGGGCAAGTCGGGCGCCTATGTTCGCAAGCACAACCCGGCCATCAGCTACACGAGCATCAGCGGCAACAGCTCCAAGTGCGCCAACATCACCAACCTGGCGAGCTTCGATCCGGCGGCGGCGAACTTCCAGTTCATCACCCCGAACATGATCAACGACATGCATGACGGAACCGTCGCCGATGGCGACAACTTCCTGAAGGCTTTCCTGCCGAAGATCACCAGCAGCCCGGCATTCGCCAACTCAGTCGTCTACCTGACCTTCGACGAGGGCACGACCAACGTCAGCGGCGGCGGCCACGTCATGACCATCGCGGTCACTCCCAACATGACCGCCGGCTACAAGACCAGCGCGTCGTACACCCACTACTCGATGCTCCACACCATCGAGCAGGCCTGGGGCCTGTCGTACCTGGGGAGCGCGTCCTCCGCGTCCTCCATGGCGTTCCCCTACTAGTCCCTCGACACTCGTAAACAAGAAGCGGCCGACCCGGGAAACGGGTCGGCCGCTTCTATTGTGCGCCGGGATCTGCCTACCGGCGACGGGACTCTCTTGGTTCCGGGTCAGCGGGCCGCTGCGATCTCGACAGTAAACCGGCCCACGACCTGGCCGAAGCCCAGCAGGCTCCCATCGATCGAGCCGCAGGCGCCATCCCGGCCTGCCGGCGCGAGTTCCAGGTTATCGACGGTCGTCTGGAAGTCGTCCAGACGCATCGACGTTTCGGGTTCGATGTCCTCGCCGAAGCCACCTTCGGTCGTTTCGTGATCGGCAAGTTCGAGGACTCCCTCGACCGACTGGTCGACGAGGACTTCGTCGGCAGCCATCTCGCCGCCCTTGTCGTCGTACAGACGCACGTTCAGCCGGTACGACATCTCTATCCGACCTTCCGCCCCGCCGCACAGGCTTGGCGCCGCCCGTCCCAGCAGGTACAAACCGGCCTGCGTCACGGCATCGAGGGCCGCATCGAGACAAGCCGGGCAACCATCGAAGGTCTGAGCCGAGTACGATCGGCACGGGACCGTCATCACGATTCCCATTGTCTCTCCTTTGAGCCATCTATCACGAGGCCAGAATGGGCCGGCCATGTCAACCGAATGTGAACGTATCGTTTACGTTCGCGCGGGCACGGCGCCGGAAATCTCCATTTGCGCGGGGTCGGGCGGCATCCCTGGCGATCATGCTGCTCGCCGCGGTCGGGTTGGCGGCATGCGGCTCTACGCCCCCGACGGCTACTTCCGGGCATTCGGACGTCGCCGCAACGCCGACGCCAAGTTCGGTCCCGTCGCCCGACACGAGTTCTTCTCCAAGTGCCTCGCCCTTCACGGGCCCGCCGCCTTCGACACTGGTCACCGCCTTCTACTACCTCTGGTATGGGACACTTGCCAATGACGGGGCCTGGCGCCACTGGAATCAGCTGAGCCATACGCCGCCGGACGACATCGCCTCCTCGTATTACCCGCTGAGGGGTCCTTACAGCTCGCGCGACCCGAACGTCCTGGCCGCTCAGATGAACGATCTACGCTCTGCCGGAGTGGGGGCGATTGCGGTCAGCTGGTGGGGCCAGGGCAGCTGGGACGATCAATCGCTCGACGGCCTGTTCGCGGCAGCCGAAGCGGCCGGGATCCGGATCGCGTTCCACCTCGAGCCCTACACCGGGCAGACCGCCGCCTCGATTGCAAGCGATGTGCACTACTTGCTAGGCCGGTTCGGGTCGTCGCCCGCGCTCTTGCGAATCTCCAGGCCTACGGCCGCCAGCGGGACGGCAGTGGCGCGGCCGGTCTTCTACGTTTTCGCCGCCAGCAGGCTCCCGGCAGCAGATCTCAAGGCCTCGCTCGATAGCTTGCGCGGCACGCCGGACGACTCGATCGTCATGATCCACTCGCCAAAAGCCTCGTCTGCGACAAAAGACGGAGGCGACGGCGTCTACACGTACGATGCGCTGGCCTCGCCCGCCGACTTCGACGCTCTGGTGTCGGGCTGCCGTGCCGCGAACGTCATCTGCAGCCCCAGCGTCAGCCCGGGCTTCGACAACCACGAGGCGGTCGCGACGGGTCAGTTGTTCGTGGACCGGCAGAACGGCGCCCGCTACGACGCCATGTGGCAGGCGGCCATCTCCGCCGGGTCGGAGTGGATCAGCGTGACCACCTTCAACGAGTGGCACGAAGGGACGCAGATCGAGCCCGCCCAGGATTTCGCTTCCGGAGCGAGGACTTACAAGGGCTACGAAGGCGCCTACGCGGTTGCCGCGGCCGACGCGCCGGACGCCTACCTGCGCCGGACGGCTCATTGGGTCCAGATGTTCTCGGCCGGCGCCTGACGCACCTGCGATCGGGCGGGTCTCAGTTTGAGGGAGCCGGCAGGTCCGCGGGCGTACCGAGCGGATCCGTGCCGCCGTCGAGAGAGATCGGGACGAGCTGGCTCCCGATCCCGTAGGCCCATACCCGGAGGTAGTACACGCCGGCCTCGAGCGGGGCGCCGGGCCCCCCGACAAGGTTGAACCAGGCCGTCGAACTCGTCAGGTCGTGGCGGGTGGTGCCCGAAGGAACGACGGCCGCGCCGCCGGAAGAACCCCCGCCCACCGGCGAGTCCGACCCTTCCTCGAGGAGCGGGTCGTTGGCGCTGGTCTGCCAGACCCTGACCAATTGCCCGGTGGCATCGCGCCGGTATATGGCGGCCTGGAACGCCGTTCGCCCCGTTCCGAGGACGACACCCAGCGGGTAGTGATTGACGACTTCAACGCCGATGTCCAACGCGGTTGCCTGAACCGGCGCGCGGTCCGCGATTATCACGGTCGGGCCGGTCACGCCGGGCCGCGGCGCCACCAGCACGCTAACCTGAACGAAGAGCGGTCCGGCCATGTTGGGCAGCGCCCACGTGGCCACGAAAGCGGCGATCGCCAGAGCGACCACGATTGCGACGACCAGGCGTAGGCCCCGATGGTGTTTCGCCGGGGGAGTCGCCACGGCCACGGCCACAGCGGGCCGATCCGCTCCGCCCTGTGAATCAGTCACTGGAACCCCGCTCCGTCCGCCTGCGTCGGTTGACCCCGAGTATGGCCAGGCCGGCGATAAGCGCCAGGGCCACGAGCACCGATCCGAGCCATTCGTAGGGCGGTTGGGACCGGCCCAAGGACGCGCCGTAGCTTGGGCTGCGCGGACCCGTGCCGCCGTTGGCGGCGGCCACCGAGCTACCCGGGGTTGCCGAAGCGGTCGGTGTCGGTGTCGATGTCGACGCCGCGGACGGAACGGCGGGCCCGGCGGCGCCCGTCAAGCTCGCCAGAACCTGGAGGTACTGGAAGCCGTAGTTGCGGCTGGGCTCCACGTAGCTGTTCTCGGTGTATTCGTTCCAGCTGATCAGCGCCACGCCTTCGGGAGCGGTCGCCAGCGCGTCGGACCATGCCTGCCGGAGGGTGTCACCGCTGCGCCGATCGACGACCGTCGTCCCGCCGTTGAGGCGGGCGTCGAAGCCGACCGCGGCCGGGGCGAGCCAGATTCCCTGGTCGGCGTGGACGGCTGCGCCGAGCTGTGTCAGGCGCTTCTGGTAGCCGGGCGTCGAGAGCGGATCCGCCGAGGACCAGTAGTAGGCATCGCCGTCGAACAGGCTCGCCCTCGCCGTGTACGAGGCCGCGTCCTTCTCGGAACCGAGCAGCAGCAGCCGATCGGGAGCGCCGACTTGCGTACGGACGCCGGCGATCTGGGCGTCGCTGAACTGCCAGCTGCCCGACCAGACGACGGCGAGCTTGCCGTACACGTCGAATACAGGGTCGGACCCGTAGCGATCCGCAAACCAGGCGATGTCTGCACCTACGGTCGCAGCCGGGATCGGATTTCGATTGACGTCCAGGCCCTCGTAGATGAGGACGAGCTTCATCCCCTGCGTCCGGCACTCGGCAACCAATTCCGCGAGGGCGGTATCGAGGGTCGGTGTGTGCTTCCAGCTCGCTATGAAGGCGTCGACTCCGGAAGCCTTAGCCCAAGCCACCTGCTGGTGGACGATAGCTGGGTCCGTGCTGTCGTAGGCCCCGAGAGAGGGCAGATCGGTTTTGGTGTGAGTCCAGCTCGCGGCGTTGAACCACATGTAGTAGTAGGCAAGCACCGGCGGTGACGCCGAAGGCGAGACGCTGGGGCTCGCGCCGATCGCAGGGCCGGATATGAGCGCGCCCAGGCTCGTAAGGACGAACAGCAAAGCCGCCGTCGCCGATAGAACGGGACGGCGGCGATGTGGGGGCGAGACTCTGGTGCGCATCGGTGGAGCTGGCACGGAGGCAGGCTGAGCGGCCGCTATGCGGCGGGCCGGCTCAAGTCGGCGGGAGTGCTCACGGCAAGGCTGCGCTGCTTTCGTCGCAGCCGCCTGGTCACGATCGACCACCGGCCGATGAGGACCAGCATGACGACGACCGCCAGCCCGAAGCCCAACCCCAGACCGATGTCCAAATAGGTGATCACGCGGAGCGTTGCCGACTGGGGCCGCGATAGCGCCACCTGGGTTGGGGGAGTGAGCGAGGATCCGAGCGAGAGCTTGTAGTCACCGCGAGGCAGATTGTCGAAAGTCACTGTGCCATCGGGCCCGACAGATTTGGTGGCGATGTCGCCGTTGGGATAGGTGAGCTCGATCTTCCCGGATACGGCTCCGCCCAGGAGCGCGTCCTGCGTCTGCACAGTCAACCCGTAGAGCAAGACCTGGACGGTCCAGACGCCGTTCTCGGTCGGGGTCCAGGATTGCTGACCGCGGTTCACCACTTCGGCGCCGTGCATCTTCACGGAGAGCGCGCGGTAGACCACGGGCGATGGCAGAAGCTGCGTGCCTGCGCGGATCGTGGTCGAGGCCGTCCACCACACGTCGGTGGGTTTTGTCTGCGAGTTCAGGACCACGTCGTTGGCGCCGGTCCCGGTACTGAACTGAGCCTGGGACACCAGCGACGGGTCCACGGGCTGGTTGTTCAGGTCGACGTATTGGACCGCGGCGCGATAAGCCACGGTGAGGCCGATCGTGTATGTCGCAGGCCCGGTCACGTCGATCGTTCGGTTGGCCGTGAACACGTTATCGAGCCAACGGACGAAGCTGGCCTTGACGGTCGGATTGGCGACGTTCGGGTTCAGGTCGGCCGTGAGGTCGTAGGACCCGGCCTGGGGTACCGGAAGCGCGGCGATGCCGTCCGGGCCGGTGAGGGCACTGGCAGTTCCGAGCGTGAATTTCAGCCCCGGCATTGGAGGAACAGTCTGGATCTGGATGGCGGCGGCCAGGATGGTGAGCGTCACGTTCACGGTGGAGGGCGCGAATCCATGCGTGCCGCTGAATACCACCGTCAGCCGGTAGTCCCTGGCCTGATCGAGCCGCTTGCCGAGGATCGTGAAGGAAGCCACGCCCTGAGCGTCCGTCGCTTGGGACTGCAGCTGGGTGCCCTCGATGAACAGGGTCAAGTGCTCCCCGGCCAGCGGAGCTCCGGAACGGTCCTTGAGAATCGCCCCGACGATCACGTTCTTGCCCAGAACGCTGCCTGTCGGGACCTCTGCCGTAAGGACGCTCGCGACCGGGACCGTCGCCGCGGCGTAAGCGCGGGGTGCGGCCGCCAGGGCGAGGCTGAACACGAGGATGGCCGCCAGCGCGAGCGCGTGGACGAGCCTTCCCGGGCGATGGTCGTTATGGGCGAGACTTTCGTTCATGGTGGCCCTCAGGCTTGGTCGAGCGCCTGGCGTCGCCAGGGCCGAAGGAGGATCAGGGCGCCGAGGAGGATTGCCATCGCGACCACGGCGGCGTAGATGCCGAGCAGGAGCGGCCGGTTGTGGGTGTCCTGCGCGGGCTGTATCGGATATGTCTGGGCGGGGAAGACCGGATCGGCCGGCGGCTTGCTCAGGTCGAGGGCGTTCGAGATGCTGTTCGCGGTCGCATCGCGAGCCGTCAAGGGTTGAAGCGACCAGTTGTCCTCGATGAACTTCAAGACCGAGGTAAAGTCATATGTCGTGTTGTCGATCGTGCCCGACTTTGCATAGGGCGAAACGATGAGGGCCGGGACGCGGAAGCCGTAGCCGTCGGCATCGACTTGCGGGGGAGCCACGTGGTCATACCAGCCGCCCCAGTCGTCCCACGACAGGACGAATAGGCTGCTATCCCAGGCCGAGCTGCGCATCAGAGAGGTGACCGTTGCCCCGCCGAACGACTGGCCCACGGTGATGTCTCCGGGTGGGTGCTCCGACAGCCCGCTCGGAGCCAGGTAGGCGACAGCCGGGAGCGTGCCGTTCTGAAGGTCGGTGTAGTACTGCGACATGTCGACGATGTGGGACGAGAGAGTTGGGTCGTCCACAAACCGGGCGAAGTCCAGGAGAGGCGCCCAGATGAGCTGCGCCGACTTCGCCGCGGCGGGATCGTGGTTGCGGAAGTTGATCGTCGGATCGTAGTTCTGGACGTAGAACTTCCACGACACGCCCGCGGCCTGCAGGCGATCGAAGATCGTCGAGAAGTCGTAGCCGGTCGCGGCAAGCGTCCCGGGGGCACGCGCGGCCACCGAATACATGTGGTTGATTTCGCTGGATCCCCAGGCTGAGCTGAAGAAACGCTGGGCCAGCACGTAGTTGGTGGCGAGGTTGTAGTAGAGCGGCAGGTCCGAACCGTCGTAGTACCCCATCGCCAGGTTGGTCGGCAGGTTGTACTGCGCCTGGGTGGCCGAGAAGCCGTCCATCTTGCCGCTGTCGTAGGCGCGCAGAGCTGCGTCGGCCCCGTGGTTCA
>CAZRUC010000001.1:17817-19642 GCA_964603175.1 uncultured Anaerolineaceae bacterium | reverse complement strand
GTGTGGTTCTCCTGCATGAGGAAGACCAGGTGCTGGATCGGTTTGCCGGCAGCCTGCACCGGCCCTGCCATGGCGAGTGGCGCGGCAGCGAATCCGAGAGCCACTGCGAGTGAAGCCACCCGCAGGATCCGCGGGCTCACGCTGAACGATCTCATGGCCGCACCTCGTAGATCTTGATGACGACCTGAGTCGAGATACTGCCGGCGTTGTCACGTACCTGGGCCGACTGCTGGTACACCAGCGACCCATGGTAGCGCGAGATATAGCGATGCAACAGCTGGTCGAAGAACGGCGACCGTTGGGCCGACCAGATGTCCGTGGCGATGTATTGAATCCGGTTGAGCTGAAGGGCTCGGTCTGGGTTGACGATCGGGTCGTACGCAGGATTTCGTCGCAGCGGGTTCGGACTGACCGAAAGCCCGTAGGCCTGACGCTGGCCGTAGAACTCGACGATGTTGCCCAACGTGGGGCCGGTGGTGAGGAACGCCGCGCCCTGCGGCACGTTGTTCCTTATCCACAGACCGGCCTCGCGACCACCAGGGAGACCGCCCGTGCCGGCGAGGGAACCGGTCATGGTCGTGCTGTTGACGGCCAGCGCGGTTGGGACGGCGATGCTGCCGATCGTTACGGCCAGCAACATTGCACTGACGCCAACTACCGTCGAGCGACGCCGTATAGCCGCGAACCCAGCCGAGGTGCCGGTCGCTTCAGGCAGATTGCGGGCAAACTCGAACAGGCGATCGAAGGAGACGCCGACCAGGATGGCAACGGCAGGGGCGATCGGAAGCAGGTACTGGAAGCCTTTGACCGGCCACAGTTCGAAGAACGCGATCGGAACCGCAATCCAGGCGATTAGAAGTCGATCCTCCCAGTGGCCGCGCCGGAGAGCGAGAAAGAGGCCGGCGGCGGCGGCGATGAGGATCGCGGGGCCGATCGCCGCGGGCAAAACGTCGGCGTAAAACGTCCAGGTGTGATTCGGCTGACGCAGGACCTGCCAGACGAAGAACGCTTGGGCGGCGTTCGTGCCTTTACCGATCAGAACCGCTGCGGGGTATGGGCCGAAGGCGAGGACGAACAGGCCGGCCCCTAACAGCAGCCGCCGTATCGGGACACGGATTTCCGGCGCGAGCAGGAGGAAGGCGATGATGACCGGAACCAGGAGGATGGCCGTTTCCTTCGCCAGGACAGTGAGTCCCGCGGTGAAGGCGGAGGCGTAGAACCAGCGCCCCTGGCTGCTTCGAGCGTAGCGGGCCAGGAGGTAGATCGTCAGCAGGAAGAGAGTTGTCTCAGGCCCGTCGAGGAGTGCCTGTCTGGTGACGATAACGTGATACGGCATCAACGCCAGCACGGCTGCTGCCGTCAGACCGACCCGCTTGTTGTAGAGCATCGATCCGGTCGCATAGGCCAGGGCGACGCCGCCGAGCCCGAACGCAACAGAGATCAGCCGCGGAGCAACGTCTCCAACCCCGATCAGCCGGAATGCGATCGAGTCGAGGAACTGCACCAGCAGCGGGTGGGCGCGAAAGATCGCGAAGAGGCCGCTGTAGATCGGGTCGGCCGCGAGAGCCGCTCCCTGGCCCGAGTAGACCGCCTCGTCGTTATTGAAGCCGACCGAGTTGATCGCCCATAGCCGTACTGCCGCTGCGGCCAGCAGCACGATCCCGAGTGCCAGCCAGGTCCGGACGAGGACTCGAGCATTGGTCGCGGTACGACCGCGCGCCGCCGAGTATCCCTGCGACCGAGGCACCCCGCGAGCGACACCGAGGCCGTCGTAGGGGCCCGGGGTCATTTCCGTCGACCCCGGCGGAGATGAAAGCCCGGGTAG
>CAZRUC010000001.1:9001-17717 GCA_964603175.1 uncultured Anaerolineaceae bacterium | reverse complement strand
CGTAGGGGCCCGGGGTCATTTCCGTCGACCCCGGCGGAGATGAAAGCCCGGGTAGTCGATGTTG
This sequence comes from uncultured Anaerolineaceae bacterium, assembly GCA_964603175.1. Classification (GTDB taxonomy): domain Bacteria; phylum Chloroflexota; class Limnocylindria; order Limnocylindrales; family CSP1-4; genus Fen-1039. Next base: position 17,653 of record CAZRUC010000001.1, on the reverse strand, counting down.
TCTTTGGCCTCGTACGCCGCCGCTGCGGCGTACTCACCCCCAAAAGGGAAGGCAGGGGCCCCTTCCGCTTCGACCGGAATACCGATGTCGACCGGCATGCCGATCTCGATCGGAATGCCAACGGGGGCACGCAGTTCAGGTTCGATCGGGATCCCGATCGGTTCCCGGCCGCGACCTTCCGCGATGAGCCTGGGGAGCAACTCTCCCCATTCGTGGCCGCGGACGCGCAGGCGCCAGATCGTGGCGTTTTGCATTGCCTCGGTCAGCAACTCCCGCTCCCGCGCCCTGAGCTGCTGATAGTCGCGCCCGCCAATTACGAGCGTCGGCGCCAGCGTGGCGAACGGAGGGAAGCCGTACGCGTCGTCGGTGTTGTCGATCAGCTGGTCGATCGCGGCCTCGAGGGCGACGCGTTCCTGCACCACCGGCTCGCCGCGCTCCATCAGGAAGACGTTGTCGATGGGTGCTTCGGCCGTGATCTGAGCCTGCAACAGAGACGTGATGTGGTACTTGGGCGGCGGGACCATGATCTGGAGAGCGCTATTGATGGACATGATCGGCACGTTGAGGCTTCCCAGGCCCTTGCCGACAGTTCGGCCGCTCTTGGAATGGACTCGGCTCTGGACCTGGAGCTGCATTCGCTTCTTGGGGCTCAGAGTGCTGGCGTCCACCGCTCGGGTCATGGTGTGGTAGGAGAGCGTCATCGGCTTCGGGAAGGTCCGCACGCGGCCGGCCGGATCGATGATCGCCATGTCGTCGGAGATGAAGCCCCAGCCACGCTCGCGGACCATGTTGATGACCGTGCTCGTCTTGCCGGTGTCGGTCTGGGCCGAGAGCAGACTGGCGCGCCCGTCGACTGCCAGGCCAGCGGAATGGAGCAGAACGTAGCCCTTTGACACGAGCACGAACCGTAGCAGAGCCTCCACCACGTTCGTGTATAGGACGTGGCATGAGAGTCCGAGAAGGGGCGAGGCCTCGATCACGATGGGAGTGCCCATCGTCACGTTGAAGTCGGCGCCGAGGATGCCCAGGTGCTCGCGGTAGGTGACGCGGTCGCCGTCGCGAACGAGCCGCACTCGCATCTTGGGAACGGACCCGACTCGGCGGATCTTGATGCGGATGTCCGGGGGAGTGGTTGAGGGGGAGCGGAAGTAGGCGAGCTCGGGCAGTTCGGCGTCGGAGTCGAGTCGAAGCAGGCCGCCGATGTCGTAGCGGTACGTGGCCTCGTTGACCCATGCCGCGGAGGAACCGCGCGTCTCACCGGCCGACGATCCCTGGCCATCCCGACGCCACACGAGGCCGTCCGAAACGGCGTATCGCAAGACGAACAGGGCGCCGAGGGTGATCAGGTTCGACAATGCTGAGCCGACCCCGGCGATGTTGGCCAGGAGGAACAGCATCGGCACGCGCAACAACAACAGAGCGTTGTTCATGCCGGAGTAAGAGATGTAGCGAACCCAGGCGGGGCCAACGAAACGCCTGCCGGAGAACGCCCAAAGCTCGTTGCCCAGGAAGTTCCACGTAGTCGAAACCTGGGTCGCGACGATCGCCGAGATAACGAACCAGATAGCGAGGCGATCGACGAAGGCGACGTACAGCAGTTCGTTGACGAGGATGCCGCTGAGGCCCACCAGTAGGAACTTGGCGAGCGGTGCAATGCGTGAGACGACCGGAACGCCGGTTCGCAGGGTCAGGACCTTCATGATGAGTACCCCCGTCGGGTGCGCCGTAAGGCGGGATGGGACGCTGGATATGAATTTGCGCTATGAGGACAGCTAGGCAGATCGAGTGGGCCGGCCCCCCACGGCGGCGCCCTGGCAGGAGGGTTTCGCGGGGCTTCCCTGGGGCTTGGAGATTGAGCCTTAGCTGGATCCGTAGCCTTTTCTCGGGCTCGGTTCCGGCATTGGCTGAACCCTAGCAGAGAGGCTTGCAGTAACCAATATCACCTCGCTTAACGTTCCGTGGGGTGGGGCCCCATACGGGTAGGAGGAGCCCCACGTCGCGCCTGTCGAAACGAGTGGGGCCCGATCGATCAGGTCCGGCTTGGCCCGGCGACCGGGACCTGGCCGCGCACCGCGGCCCAGCGGAGGGCCACGACGACTTTGAAGGCTTCGAGGACGATCCCCGAGCTCATCTTGGAGGCGCCTTCGCGGCGCTCCTCGAAAGTGATCGGGACCTCGACGATTCGGGCGCCGAGCCGGTGGGCTCGGAATGTCATCTCGATCTGGAAGGCGTAGCCGCCGGCGTGCACGGCATCGAGATCGATGTCCTGGAGGAGGTCTGCGCGGATGGCCTTGAAGCCGCCGGTCAGGTCGCGGTAGGGGAGACGCAGGACGATGCGCGCGAATCGGCCACCGCCTTTGCTGATAAATCGGCGGACCGGATTCCACTTCGGAATGACGCCGCCGGGCACGTATCGACTCCCGAGGACCATGTCCGCCCGGCCTTCGAGCACCGGAGCGAGGAGAGCTGGGAGGAATCGGACGGGATGGCTGAAGTCGGCGTCCATCTGGACCATGATCCCGGCGCCCCGGGCCGCAACGTTGCGGAAGCCGTCCAGGTAGGCGCGGCCCAAGCCCTGTTTCGCGGCGCGGTGGAGCACGGCGACGTTGGCCCGCTCGGACGCCAGCTCATCCGCGATCGCTCCCGTTCCGTCGGGCGAGTTGTCGTCCACGATGAGTACCGAGGCCTCCGGCACCGTTGCCAGGATCGCCTCGGTTATGGGCCTCAGGTTGTCCTTCTCGTTGTAGGTCGGTAGCACGAACCAGATGCGGGAATTCGACGGGGACATGAGGGGACTCCTTGGACGACCCCTTTCAGGGTGGGCTTGAAGCGCGGCACGATACAACCGAATGGGGCGGGTGGGGACGGATGTGCGGCCTTTGCAACGCACCTGAAAAGGGCGTTCCGGCAGGTGCAAACGACCGGATGAGTGGCTACTCGGTATGGCAGCTGAACTTGCTACCTGTGCAGGTAGTGCGTTGCGGCTTCATGGGCATAACGGACCAGAGCCGCCCCGTACACTTGCCCCGGTCCAACTCCGGCCTTCTGGGCGATGCCGGAGCGTGGCACTCCGGCGTACGGTTTGGGGAAGACCAACTGCTACACCGTCGTAGGCGCTTGCTCCGCAGCTTGCAGAGCGGGGCGCCGGTTGGAGGAGCTGATGTTCGACTCTCGTGCCCTTCGGGCGCACACCCCCGCGATGTCGCGCCTGGCGCGCACGGCCGTTGTCGGATTGGCCGTCGCCATCCTGGCAGCCACCGTTATGTCGGCCGCCGCCTCGGGCGTTTCCACCCTCAAGCCTGCGGCAGACACGTGGACTAATTCCCAGAGCGTGTCGACGAGCTACGGCACTACCACCACCCTGCGCGTGGACGGTTCGCCGCGCGCTGTCGCGTACGTGCGTTTCGACATGAGCGGGTCCAGCGGAACGATCAGCCAGGCCGTGCTCAAGCTGTATGCCAACTCCACGAACGGCGCGGGCATCTCCCTGCATGCCGTTTCGAGCACCACGTGGAGTGAAACCAAGACGACCGCCTCGAACGCCCCGGCCTTCGGGACCGCCTCGGTCGCTTCCGGCCCGGTGACTGCAGGTTCCACCGTCAGTGTGAACGTCACTTCCCTGGTAGCGGGGAATGGGCTGGTTAGCCTGGCGGTGACCGACAACAACGCCACGGCCATCAGCTTTGGCAGCCGAGAATCGGCGCATCCGCCGCTTCTCGTGGTGACGTTCGGGTCCGCAACGGCGACTCCGCCTTCGCCCACTGCGTCGGCAGTAGCCACGCCGACAGAGGCAGTGACTCCGACGCCGGGGCCAACGGCCAAGCCGGGAGCAACGGCCATCCCCGCGGTAACGCCCGCTGCAACGGCTACTCCGGCTGCAACCGCCCCGCCGTCTTCGACGCCTACGGTGGCCCCGACGGCCACGCCCGACGCCACCGCTCCCGCGGCCACTGCGATCCCGAACGCTACGTCTGGTCCGCCCAGCAAGGCGAATCCGATGAGGGCCACCTTCTACTACCCCTGGTTCCCTGAGGCGTGGGACCAGTCCGGGATGAACCCGTTCACTCACTACCACCCTTCGGCCGGCTTCTATAGCGAGTCGAATGCCACCGTCGTGGCGCAACAGATAGCGGCCATGCAGTACGGCAAGATCGGCTTGGGGATTGCGTCCTGGTGGGGCCAGGGCAGCCAAACGGACGCGAAGATGCCGCTCCTGCTCTCGACCGCAGCTTCGACCGGCTTCAAGTGGTCGATCTACTACGAGGCTGAAGGCAGCACGGATCCGAGCGCCGCCAAGATCGCCTCCGACCTGGCCTACATCAACAGCCGCTACGGCTCGGACCCGTCCTTCTACAAGATCAACGGCCGCCCTGTCATCTTCGTCTACGCCCAGCCATCGGACGGATGTGCCATGGCTTCGCGATGGGCCCAGGCCAACGCTTCCGGCGCCGACTACGTGGTCCTCAAAGTCTTCCCCGGTTACACCGGCTGCTCGAGCCAGCCAAGCCAGTGGCACCAGTACTCCCCGGCCGTGGCCGAGGATCACCAGGCCGGCCGCTCCTTCGCGATCAGCCCCGGCTTCTGGCTCGCTACGAGTTCGGTGCGTCTAGCTCGCAACCTCAGCCGCTGGCAGCAGAACGTACGTGACATGGTCGCCTCAGGCGAGCCCTGGCAATTCGTGACCACTTTCAACGAGTGGGGCGAAGGGACGGCCGTCGAGGGCGCGACGGAATGGGCGACTGCCTCCGGCCATGGCGCGTACCTCGACGCGCTCCACAACGACGGGGCGTAACGCCGGCCCTTCTATTTGAAGAACTGGCCCATGTCGCCGGCGGTACAAGACTGCCCCAGGCATCCGAGGCCCCAGGCATCCTCGATGGTCCGCAAGATCGAGTAGTGGTTGTACGCCGCGCCTGAAGTCGATCGGGCCGCCGTCAAGGGGCTCACGACCACCGTGGCGACGCGGCCGCCGCCGCCGATGTCGCTGGTGCCCTCGTCAAAGGTGATGAACAGGACGCTGCTGGCGAACGCGGGGCTGTCGGTGATCTTCGGCACGAAGGCCTTCAGGAAGGCGTCACCCGTAGCGACCGAGCAGCTGTGCATGTCGTTGCAGTCGTTCGGGACGATGAGTTCGAAGTCGGCGGCTGCCGGGTCGAAACCGGCGAAGCTCGAGATCCTGGCGCATCGTGAGGGGCTCGAGGCGATATCGGTGAAACTGATCGCGGGATCGTGCTTGCGGGCATAGGACCCGGCCGACCCGATGCCGTCACCGGTGCCACTGTTCGTGCCCCCGGTGAAGCAGCCCCCAGGGTAGTCCTGGGCGAACACGCTCCACGTCTTGCCCTTCGCCTCGAGCTGGTCGGCCAGGTTCTGGCCCGACAGGTTATGTGTGCCGTCGTCGGCTATGCCCTGGGTGGAGCCGGAGAACAGCGCGATGTAGTTGGGCTGAGAGGGATGGCTCACCGCCGTGTAGTCGGTCGCGAAGCCGTATTTGGCGATCAGGCCGTTGAGGTACGGCGCGTTGGAGCTACCGACGACCGAGCTGTATTCATGGTTCTCGAGGACGAGCACGTAAACATGGGCGAAGTTGGGCACGGCGGCGGAACTCGCGCTCGCACCGATAGAACCTGTGGAATTCGCCGGGGGTTGGCCCGTGGATTCCCCGGCTGACTGGCTGGACGACGGCGCCGGCGTTGCCGGCGATGCCGCCGCGCCTCCGCAGCCGGCGACCAGCATCGCAACCAGTCCAATTGCCGGCAACGAAGGCACACGGCGGACGATCACGGCGGTTACCTCAGGCTGGAGAAGGACCATGGGCGCCATCGCGGAGCTGCGCGCCGGAAATGAGACCTCGGAATAGCTGTTTCCCGCCTGAAGGGTCACCGGGTGGGTCGATACGACCGGCAGGCGCGACGTTTATGCAATCAATGACCAACCCGCTTCACTATTCCTACCTGCCTATTCGGTTTCCGCGTGCCACCCGCAAGGCCAGCCGCCTAACGCGATCTGCCGCTCCGCCAGGAGAGTCGCAATGCTTTTCTCCACTACCTCTTCCGTGCGAGGACCCTCGAGGTCGCCGGCCTGGCGAACCCAGCGGGCCGTGCTTCTGGTCGCGTTTCTTGCCCTGGGCTCGCTCGCCGCTTCGGTCTCCGAGCTTCGCCCGGTGGCCGCTGCCGCGGATCCCGTGGTCGCAGCCGCGGGTGACATCGCGTGCGATCCGGCCGACGCCAAGTACAACAGCGGCAACGGCGTTCTCAACTATTGCCAGCAGAAGGCGGTCTCGAACCTTCTCGTGAATGGGAACTTCAGCGCTGTGCTGTCGCTCGGCGACAACCAGTACTACTGCGGCGGCCTGGCCGCGTTCAACGCTGTCTACGACCCGACCTGGGGCCGGTTGAAGGCGATCACGCATCCCGCCGTCGGCAACCACGAGTACCTGACCTCCGGCGGAACCGGCTGCGACAGCTCCAACATCAACGGTGCCGGCTACTACACCTACTTCGGCGCGGCAGCCGGGAGCCAGGGCCAGGGCTACTACAGCTACAACCTTGGGGCATGGCACCTCATCGTGCTCAACTCCAACTGCTCGAACGCCGGCGGTTGCTCCGCCAATTCGCCCCAGGGCAAGTGGCTGGCAGCCGATCTCGCCGCCCATCCCAGCCAATGCACGCTCGCCTACTGGCATATCCCGCTCTTCAGCTCGGGCGGTCGCGCCAACAACAACTCGAAGGCGTTCTGGACTCTCCTCTACGCCGCGCACGTCGACCTCGTTCTCGACGGCCACGACCATATCTACGAGCGATTCGCTCCTCAGGATCCGAACGGCGTTGCGGACCCGCTGAAGGGCATCACCCAGATCACCGTCGGCACGGGTGGGGCCGACCACACCTCGGTCACGGCCGTCGCGGCGAACAGCATCGTGCGTGACACGAGCACCTTCGGCATCCTGGCGCTGACGCTCCACTCCGCGAGCTTCTCCTGGCAGTTCCAGCCTGCTCTCACGACCGGCTCGTTCACCGACAGTGGCTCGACGACTTGCCACTCGGCCGGCTCGGTGCCGACTCCCACGCCCACTCCGATCGTGACTCCGACCCCGACCCCGACCGTCGGGCCGCCGACTCCGACCCCGATCGTGACCCCCACTCCGATCGTGACCCCGACCCCGATCGTCACCCCGACTCCGACCCCGATCGTCACCCCGACTCCGACTCCCGCTCCGGGAACGGTCACGGTGGTTCCGGTCGCCGATAGCTACACGGACGCATCGGCTCCAACGGCCAACCATGGCACCGCTACCACCCTGCGCGTCGATGCGTCGCCGGTGGTCCGCTCGTTCCTGAGGTTCACTGTGTCGGGCGTGAGCGGCACGGTGACTTCGGCCACCCTGCGCGTCTGGGCCAACAGCGCCCAATCGACCGGCTACGACGCATTTTCCGTGGCGGACAACACCTGGGGCGAAACCGCCATCACGGACGCAAACGCTCCGCCGTTCGGCGCCAAGCTCGGGAGCTCGGGCGCTGCGGTCACGGGCACGTGGACGACCATCAACGTGACGTCCGCGATCACCGGCAACGGCACTTTCAGCTTCGGGCTATCCACGACCAACAGCACCGCGCTGTCACTCTCGGCGCGTGAGGGCGTCAACTCGCCGCAACTCGTCGTGAACTACACAGGCTGACTCCCCCCGGGCGCGACGAGTCGCCCACTGAGCGCGGGCTCGTAACCAGATCGACAGGCAGGCCGCCCGAAACTGGCGGCCATGGAGTCCTTCACCGCATCGACCGTGCTCAGACGCGTTTCTCCGCGCGCGCTCCGGCGCCCATATCGTCAGTTCCTGAGCTTCGGGGCGATCGGGATTGCCAGCACGCTGGGATACATCGTCCTGTATTCCGGCCTCCGGTCCGTAGCCGCCCCCACGGTCGCGAATGCGTTTGCGCTCCTGACGACGGCCGTGGCGAACACGGCCGCGAACCGACGATTCACCTTTGAGGTGAGCGGCCGCCGCGGTATCGCCCGCGACCATGCCGCCGGGCTCGCCGCCCTTGGGGTCGCGCTTGCCCTGACCTCCGTCTCCCTTGCCGTGCTGGACCTGGTGGCGCCGCATCGCGGAGCGGCGATCGAGCTGGCTGTGCTCGTCGCCGCCAACGCCGCCGCGACTCTGGTCCGCTTCCTGTTTCTGCGCGTCGCAATCCAGGATTCACGGCGTTTTCAGGAACGGGCGGCTACGAGCCTTGCTACCCTCACCCCTGCTGAAAGGATTCTTCGATGACCGCCATCTCCAGACCTGCCTTCGTCCCGCTGCCGCGCCTCCGCGAGGCGGCCCGTGGAATCGTGCGCGGCCGGGCCGACGAGGCAGCCTGGGTTCGTCCGGCGTTCTTCGCCGTGGTCGCGTTTGCCGCCGTTCTCTACCTCTGGAACCTCACCATCAGCGGCTACGCCAATACGTACTACTCCGCGGCCGCCGTCTCGGCCTCGAACTCCTGGTCGGCGTTCTTCTTCGGGAGCTTCGACTCGTCCAACTTCATAACCGTCGATAAGCCGCCGCTGGCCATCATGCTCATGGGCGTGTCGGTCCGCATCTTCGGACTCAGCTCGGCGAGCATCATGCTGCCCGAGGCGCTGACGGGCGCCGCGACGGTCGGCGTGCTCTTC
>CAZRUC010000001.1:6221-8901 GCA_964603175.1 uncultured Anaerolineaceae bacterium | reverse complement strand
GAGCATCATGCTGCCCGAGGCGCTGACGGGCGCCGCGACGGTCGGCGTGCTCTTCTTGGCCGTGAAGCGCTCGTTTGGACCGCCCGCCGCCGTGATCGCGGCCGTCGTCATGGCTCTCACCCCGGCCGCGGTCCTGATGTTCCGTTTCAACAACCCGGATGCGCTTTTGACGCTCCTCCTGGTCGCGTCGGCCTGGGCATTGCTCCGCTCCCTGGAGAACGGCAGCTACCGCTGGGTGGCGCTGGCGGCCGGCCTGGTGGGACTCGCATTCCTCACGAAGTACCTGCAGGCCTACCTTGTTCTGCCCGGCTTCGCCCTCGTCTTCGGCTTCGCCGCCAACACAACGCTGCGACGCCGCCTCGTTGGTTTGCTCGTCGCCCTCGCCGTGGTGCTCGTTGCCAGTGGCTGGTGGGTGGCAATCGTCGAACTCATACCCGCAGCCAGCCGGCCGTTCATCGGCGGTAGCACGACCGGCTCGCCTCTCGACTTGATCTTCGGCTACGACGGTCTCGGTCGGATCTTCGGCTCCGGCGGGGCCGGCGGTCTAGGCGGCGGAATCTCCTTTTCCGGCGAGGTGGGGCTCTTCCGCCTCTTCAACGACCAATTCTTCGGTGAGATTGCCTGGTTCATCCCGTTGGCAACCGTCTGCCTGGTTGTGGGCCTGTGGTTGCGTCGCTGGGCCAACCGGACCGATGCGGCACTTGCCGGTTACCTTCTCTGGGGCGGGTGGTTCGCGGTCACGGCCGTAGTGTTCAGCTACATGTCCGGCGTGGTCCACTCCTATTACGCGGTTGCTCTCGCTCCGGCGATCGCGGCGCTTGTGGGTGCCGGCATCGTGGACCTGTGGTCGCTTCGGGCCCGACTCTGGTTGGGTGGCCTCGCGGTTGGGCTGGCCACTTTGGGCACGGCCTGGTTCGGCTGGCAGTTGCTCGACCGAACTCCCGATTTCGCCCCAGGGGTCGGGCCGGCCGCCGTCGTCGTGGCCGGTTGCGCGTTGTTGGCGCTTGTGGTGGCCTCGATCCCGAGGCTCGGCGAGAGCGTCGTGGCGCGACGACTCGCGGTTCTGGCGGCTGCGGTCGGGGTGTGCGCGGCCCTGATGGCACCGGCGGCCTACGCGATCACGACGATCGGGACGGCATACGGCGCCGGCGATCCGCACCCGGGCCCCGGAACGACCGACGGAGGTTTCGGCGGCGGCCCCGGCGGTGGCGTGGGTGGCGGCGTCGGCGGCAACAGGGCGGGAGGCCTCCCCGGCGATGGGGGCGGCATCGGCGGCAACAGCTCGGACTCCGCGCTTCTGAACTACCTGACCGCCAACAAGGGCAGCGCGAAGTGGATCGTTGCCATCAGCTCCTCGCAGGAGGCCGGGTCGATCGAGCTTGCGACAGGCCAGCCAGTCATGGCAATGGGCGGCTTCACCGGCTCGGATCCGACCCCGACGCTCGACCAGCTGAAGAGTTACGTCGCCTCGGGCCAGCTTCGGTTCGTTCTGACCGGCAACGGGTTCGGTGGCGGGTTTGGCGGCGGCCAAGGAGGGGACGACATCACTACCCAGCGCACCGATTGGGTCGATAGCGCCTGCCGGCCGGTGACGTACGCCGGAACGGCGCTGTTGTACGACTGCGCCGGAGCGGCCTCGTAGCATTCTGAGAACTTGGAGGATCGATGCGAGTGCTCGTGGCTGAGGACGATCCGGGGCTCCGGGACGTGCTCGTGCTCGGTCTCGAGGACCATGGATACCAGGTAGATGCCGCCGAACGCGGCGACGACGCCATCGACCTGTTCAAGTTCTACGACTACGACGTCGCCATCGTCGACTGGCGTATGCCCGGGGCCGAAGGTATCGACGTCGTGGCCTGGGCCAGGAAGCACGGCAAACCGACGGCGATCCTGATGCTGACCGCCCGCGACGCACCACCTGACAGGATCCGCGGCCTGGACGCCGGCGCCGACGACTACCTGGTCAAGCCGTTCGACTTCGGGGAGCTGCTGGCTCGCATTCGGGCGCTGCAACGGCGGCCGCGCGGCGTAGATGCGCCCACTATCACGCGCGGTTCGCTCTCGCTCGATCCCATTCGCCGCGAGGTCACGGTCGGAGGACAGGCGTTGGCCCTGACCAGCACCGAATACAACATCCTCGAGCTGCTGATGCGCCGCTCGCCGGCAGTGGTCAATCGCAAGGCCATCGCCGAGCACGGATGGCGCGACGAAACCGATCCGCTCGGCTCCAACGCCATCGACGTGCAGCTCAGCCGGCTTCGCGCCAAGCTGCCTACGGCCGGCGTTCGGATCGTCACGGTCCGCCGTGCCGGCTATCGCCTCGAGGAAGCATGAGCAGCGCCCCGTCGGCCGGGCCCTCCGTCCACCGGCTCTCCATACGCGTCGCTCTCGCAGCCAGCGCGATCGTGGGCATCGCGTACTTATTGATCGCGGCGGCTGTGGCGATTGTCATCACCAACAACCTGACCTCCGACGTGGACGGCCACCTGCAACAGGCGCTGGTTCAGATGTCGGACGTTGGCCAGGGACCCGGCGGCGGGCCGCCCGACCAGAAGGGCTTCGACCCCACGCGACAGGACCCGCGCGGGCTGCCGGTGCTCGTCTGGCATGTCTCGGCCGACGGATCCATCCTGCCCCAGGGCCTGACGAACCTCGATCTTCCCAGCGCGGAACGGAACGC
>CAZRUC010000001.1:4158-6121 GCA_964603175.1 uncultured Anaerolineaceae bacterium | reverse complement strand
CAGTTGGAGTTCACGGCCGACGCCTCCCACGAGCTGAGGACGCCGCTGTCGGTGATCGAAGCCCAGACCTCGCTCGCTCTCGCGCGGGACCGCGATCCGCCTTGGGACCAGTCCGCCTTCAAGCGTATCGACACGGAGCTCAAGCGGACCCGTCGCCTGGTCGACGACATGCTGTGGCTGGCCCGATTCGATTCGGGCGGGCCGGTCGGCGGCCGGGGCGATGCCGCGGCTGAGCCGGTCGATCTGGCCGTGCTGGCCGCCCAAACCGCCGATCGTTTCGCGGCAGTTGCGGAGGCAAGACGCCAGACACTGGAAGTCCGGCTGGCAGCCGCCGCGAACGGGGCCATCGTCACCGTTTCTCCGGAGTGGCTCGATCGGCTGCTCGGCGTCCTGCTCGACAACGCTTGCAAGTACTCGCCTGAGGGCGGCAGCGTGACCGTTTCAGTCGCGAACGAAGGTCGTCGCGTGCGGCTGGCCGTCGACGACTCCGGCCCGGGTATCCCGACCGAGGAACGCACCCGCGTCTTCGACCGCTTCCATCGCGCCACGGATGCGCCGGGAGGAGCGGGCCTCGGGCTTGCCATCGCGGATGCCATCGTCCGGGCAAGTGGCGGCCGCTGGCAGATCGGCACGTCAAATGCCGGCGGCGCGAGCATCGCGGTGACCTGGGCGCGTTCGAGCGTCGGGGACGGCGGCCGCCGGGAGAGCCATTCCGCCGAGTAAGGGGAGCCCGGCACGTAACCCGATCGAAAGCCTCGAGGCGCGACTCTTTGCCCATCAACGCGATCGTCGCGCCCCTCGGCTCCGTGCGAGCGACCGAGTCAGGCGCGGCCCCGATCCTCTCGTTCGAAGGAGCAACCGATGATCGAGCCAATTCCCGTCGCCGCAGAAGTTCCCGTGGCCCCGCCGACCGCCCCCGTCCGACCCGCGGCGCGACCCAGGCGTTCGCGCTCGGTTCCGGCCCTGCTTTCGCTGGCGGCGGCCGTGGCTGTAGCCGGGCTCTGCTTCACCATCGGCCGCGTTTCGGCGCCCAGCCAGACGACAGCGGCGGTCCAGAATGCAAGCGGAGCCCCGGATGACCGTGGAGCCGGTGGCGGCCCGGTCTCGAGCGTCACGGGAACCGTGGTAAGCATTTCGGCCTCATCGATGACCATCCAGCTGGCGGACGGCCAGACGGTGGAGGTTGCCACGGGCTCGTCCACGACATACCACAACCAGGCCGCGTCCACGAGTTCGAGCGTTGCGGCCGGCGACACGGTCGCGGTTCAGGTCTCCGGCGGCAACGGCGGGCCCAATGCGGCGGCGAGCGCGAGCTCGAGCGCATCCGGCGGAACCCGCACTGCGACTGACGTCACCGTAACCGGCCCTTAGCCTGCAGACTCAAGCGCGGCGGATCACCAGCGACTTGGAAACGTCATCGGCCCAGGACTGCTTGTAGGGGTTGTCTGCGGCCATTGCTGCGGCGATGACCCCGAGGATGACCGAGCCGGTGCAGATCGCCCAGACGAGGTAACGGATCAGAACGGCGCCGATGCCCAGACTCTGACCGTCGGAGGCCCGCACGACACGAAGGCCCAGCGCTCTCTGCCCGAGCGTTCCGCTGAGCAGGTACCAGCAGAACGGCACGTACAGAAGGAAGAAGGCAAACCAGCCCCACACCAGCACGTAGCCGGCCGTCGAGTATCGGTTGGTGAAGTCGTAATCGGGCGAAAGCGCCTGGGCGATCACGGCCGCCACGATCAGCATCACCACCATGATGAAGAAGTCGATGACGATGGCGGCGAACCTTACGCCGATCCCGCCCCAGACAAAGCCGGGCATGGGACCGGGAGGCGAAAAGGCTGACATTCCTGCCGGTGCCGGCCCCCACGTGGGTGAGTAAGTCGGCTGCCCCGGATAGCCCGGCTGCGGATAGCCCGGCTGCGGATAGCCCGGCTGCGGATAGCCCGGCTGCGGATAGCCC
>CAZRUC010000001.1:0-4058 GCA_964603175.1 uncultured Anaerolineaceae bacterium | reverse complement strand
CCCGGCTGCGGATAGCCCGGCTGCGGATAGCCCGGCTGCGGATAGCCCGGCTGCGCGTATCCCGGCTGCGGCGGATAGCCCGGCCGTGGGGGATAGCCCGGCTGCGGCGGATAGCCCGGCTGCGGAGGATAGCCTGGCTGCGGCGCGTACCCAGGCTGCGGAGGATAGCCCGGCTGCGGAGCATACCCGGGATGCGGCGCGTACCCAGGCTGCGGCGCGTACCCAGGTTGCGGGGTGTAGGTGGGCTGGGGAGCGTCCGGCGGTGTCGACCCCGTCGACCCGAAAGGTTGCTGGGTCGGCAGGCCTTGCTGGGCTGGGAGATCCTGCTGTTCCGGAAAGCCGGCCGGAGGCTGGCCCCACGGGTCCGCCGTGGAGGGTGGCTGGCCGTCGGCAGCCTCGGGTTGCGTCGCGTCGTGACCCTCGTCGACCATAGGGTTTCATCTCCAGTTCAGAGCCGAAATCCACCGCTCGCGAGTCAGCCCGGCCCGCCAGTTGGGCTCGGCCATCGTAGCAGCGACGAGGCTGAGGAGAAGGCTGGCGGCGCCTCCATCCCTGGTGACGTTGATCGGGCGCAGGCGAGCCTTCAGGTTCGGTTCAGACCGCGAAGGCAGTATCGGCCCATAAGTTTCGAAAGGTATCCGGACATGCGTGCCATCTGGCTCAAGCGTCTCCTCTGGTTTGTAGCCGCTCTCGCGGTGATTGGCGTCGTTGCCGGGCTCGCATTCGCGGTCGGGAATTCAAACGCGCACGGAACCGTGTTCATGCCGATGCGACCCTTCGGCCGAGGGTTTGCCGGGGACGGCTCCGGCTGGCCCGGCATCGGCCTCCTGGGGCTGGCAGGCATGGTGCTGTTCGTTCTGCTCATCGTGTGGCTGATCGGGGCTGTGATCGGCGGACCCACTCGGGATTCCGGCGCTTCCAGGCCGCCCGATGCCAGCAGCAGCGTGGAACGGCTTCGTGAACTCTCCGACATGCATTCGAACGGCCGGTTGACTGACGAGGAGTTCACGGCAGCCAAGCGGAAACTGCTCGGACTCTAGTCGCCCGGCGGGTCGGTGTTGCGGCTCGGCTATGCTGCCTGGGTCGGCCGCGGTTGGAGCGGTCCGCCTTCACGCCAGGTGTTAGATGAAAGTCCGTCTCGATCGGGTTGCCCGGATCCAGGCCGCGATGCGCGAACAGCACATGATCGCGATCGTAGTCCTCAACCACGACGACTATCGATACCTGTTCGGGACCGACAGGGCGCAACCGCGCGGGCTCATCCCGTTCCAGGGCCCTCCCGAGTTGATCGCGTTCACCGGCGAGGAGCCGGAGCTGCGCGCCGCGCTCGCCGATGGCGAAGTCCGAGTCTTCGGCAGCGTCGGAGGCCAGATCCACGATGTCGTGGGACGTGTCCGCGAGCTCGCGGCACTGGCGCCCCCGGAGTGGGCCACGGCCGGCCGCTTCAAGGTCGGCCTTCAGATGTGGTTTCACACGCCGGCGTTCCTCGTGGACCTCTTCAGGCAGGTAAACCCGGTGGCCGAGGTCGTCTCGTCGGACCCGATCATGGATCCACTTCGGACGATCAAGGACGACGACGAGATTGCGCTCATGACCGAAGCGCAGCGGATCGCCGGCATCGGAATGGATCGGGCGCGAGAGCTGCTTCGACCGGGAGTCACCGCTCACGAGGTCGGTACGGAGGCGCTCTACACGATGATGCGGGCCGGTGCCGAGGCAACCAGCACTCCGATCTACGTCAACTTCGGCGTCGAGACGTGCATGCTCCACGGCCGGCTCAGCCCCGCGCCGCTGGAGCGCGGCCAGCTCGTGCTGATCGACCTGACGCCACAGATCGAGGGGTATTGCGCGAACCTGGCACGCACATTCGTGATGGGCGAGCCCGACGAGCGCCAGGCCACGCTGATCGCGGCCTACCGCGAGATGATCGGCGCCGTTCGCGAGGCTATGCGTCCGGGTGTCACCACGTCCGCGCTGGACGACCGTGCAAAGGCTATCTACGAGGCGCACGGCCTGGGCCAGTACCACGTCTATGGAATCGGCCACGGCATCGGGCTTAGGTTCGAGGAGCCGCCGGCGCCCACGATCATCCCGCCGCACCGCAACATGCCTCTGGCCGAAGGGATGACCGTTACGATCGGGCACCCGGTTCTGGCGATTCCGGGCTTCGGCGGCGCCCGTTTCGAGGACGTCTACCGGCTCGACGCGGACGGGCCGGAGTTGCTCTACGAGTACCCGATCGATCCGATCGTCGGCGGCTGAGCCGGGCCCGCCGCGCGCCAGTTCAGGCCCCGGCAGCCGTCAGCACGAAATCGGTCGCGAAGGCGACCAGCAGCCCGAGCGTCAGCGCCACGCCCGTGACCATCGGCAGCGAGAACTTGCGCGCCACGGACATCATCTCGTTGAAGACGAAGATGAGCGCCCCCGCCGCAAGCCCGAGGAACGCGATCGACAGCAGCGGCGAGACGATCGAATAGCCGAGCACGCCGCCCAGGAAGGTCGGGCCGCCGCCGACGATACCCGCGCCGCCGAGAAAGCTCCACGTCGGCCGTTCGCCCTGGCTCAACGGCGCCCCGATCGCGAAACCCTCGGTGGTGTTGTGGAGCGCGAAGCCGATGACGAGCAACAGCGCAAACGTGGTCGCGCCGGTCGCAGCCGATTGCCCGATCGCGAGCCCTTCGGAGAAGTTGTGGAGCCCCAGCCCGACGGCCGTGCCGATGGCAATCTGCTGTGGCGAGAGCGCGGGTCGTTTTCCTCGCGCGCTCAGGCGCTGGGTCAGGTACGTGACCGAGAGCAGGCCGAACGCGACGCTCCCGCCCAAGACTGCGGCGTCGAGGGTGAAGTCCACGGACGAGCCACTGCCCGATCGGGCCGCCTCGAGGGCGATGGTGACCGGCCCGACGGCCTGGGATAGCACGTCGTAGATCAGGAAGAGAATCACACCGGCCGCAGCCGTCGTCAGGGCCGCCTGACGGCGGATGGAGAGGTTGCGGAGCCGTCCGACGGGCAGTCCAAGGAAGATCGTCCCGCCGGCGAATGCCGACAGGATTACCGTCTGGACAAAGCTCATCGGTCCCTCGCTCGCTAATCCTTAGTTAGTTGCTAAGGATTATCCCGGATGCTACCGGGGGCGATAAGGAGCCGTCAAGCGAGATCGTGACGGCCCCCCGCGCGGCGGCGATCTACGAGCCGATGGCTCCGAGCGGCACATTGAGCCGATCGAGAGCCTCGGGCGGATTGCCCGCCTCCGAGGCCCAGAGCGAGCCGTCGGCCACAAAGGCCGGAGCATATCCGGTGTATGTCCAGATGGGACCTACCGGCTGCGCGGTGGCAGGGTCGATGCGCTGCATCGTCGTCAGGGGGTCTGGGTTGGAGCTCATGGGGTCGGCGGCTCCGGGGGTCAGCCTCCATAGCGTCCCGTTGAAAAGCGCGGCTTGAGAACCGTCGGGAAGGATCGGGCCGCGGAAGTCGATGCCCGATGGGGTGATACGAATGAACCGGTAGGAGGTGTGGAGAAATCCGTCAGCGCCAATGCCGGTGGTACGAGCGACAGCCCAGCACTGGCCGTCGACCTGCTGGGGCTCATCGACCATGCTCTGTTCGGTGAAACTCGCGAGGACCTTGCCGCTGGAAGGATCCAAGCGCTTGAAGGTGGTGGTGGTGCCGTCGGAGTTCTGGTCGCGATTCCACAGCGAGCCGCAGACTTCTTGGGCGCCGGCCAGCGTGGACGAGACCTCGCCTTTCGAGTCGCCGGTCGCAGGATCGAGCTTGAGGTCGTGCCCTGACTTGATATCGCCGGCCAGGACGTAGCCGGAGCCGACACCTTCGAGAATCGTATCGACAAGGTCGCGCGTCACGTTGCCGCTTACGAGGTCGACACGGAGCAAATGGGTGAAGCCGGTGCAGGGAAGGCTGCAGCCGCTGCCGTTGTCGTTTCGTATCCACAGCGCGCCGCCGGCGACCGCGAACCCCCGCAGCACATTGATGGGGTAGTTGTTTGGGTAAGTCTTGACGACCTCGTTCGTTGTCAGGTTGACGCGCGCGACTACTTCGGCCCC